>SVHO01000037.1 GCA_015055725.1 Clostridiales bacterium
CAGTATATTACTGTCATCCATATTGTAGTAGTGAACGTGGAACTAATGAACGTATGAATAGGGAAATTCGTAGAAAGTTCCCAAAAGGCACGGACTTTAGTCGTGTAAGCATTGAACAGGTCGCCGAAGTCGAACGTTGGTTAAATGCTTACCCCCGTGGCATTTTGGGTTATGATACGCCCGAAAACGTCTTTAATTCGTATTTAAGTGCAATTTCTTAAAAATTTTTCTATAAATGTGTAATTATTTCTTGACATTTACATATATTTTGCAAAAGTTTTATGAAATTTTTTTATATAGTTAGAAGTTTCGGCAAACGGTATATGATAAAGCGTTTTGCCATCTTTACTATACTCTTGGTTTTTTAGCCAATTACTGACGTTTCCTTCCCCTGCGTTATACGCGCAAAGAGCAGTTTCCATATCGTTAAATCGTGACAATAAATATTTTATATAAAAGCACCCGAAATTCACGTTAGTTTTAGGGTTTATTAAATCATATTCTTGAACGCCTTGTAGTTTTGCTATATATTCGCCCGTTTCTGGGGTTATCTGCATTAATCCAACCGCCCCTGCGCTACTTTTTGCATTTGCGTCAAAACCACTTTCTATCTTTATTATTGAAAAAACCATTTTACTATCAAGTCCGTAATAGTTAGAATATTTTATCACAGTTTCCTTTTCACCCAACGGATATAGATAAACGCGCGAAAAACAGTTTACGCCAAAACTTAAACTTATGAAAAGCCAAAATATTGAAAGTATAATGAATAATCCCTTAAAAATTACGTTTAACGGCTCTTTTAACCACTTTTTTTTCATAAAAAACCACGTACACTTAGTATACGCGATTTTGTGTTTTTTTATTAAAGTATAACGAACGCGTAAAACGAACAATCTTGACTATTCGTCCTCTATTTCATACGCATCAGAGTGCCCGGGGTGAATAACGTGTTCACCTTTAACGTCAATGCCCGCAAGTTTTTTATCCTGTAAAATGCGCGCTCTTTGAAGTGATTTATTCCCGTATTTTTTTCGAATTCCATCAACCACGCAATCTAACCTGTCAAGTTTTTCTCCGTGCTTACCGTTTAAGTCAATGCTTAACTGTTCAATACCTAATGTAAAATTACATACTGAAACACCGACTGCGCGCACGGGGTTTTGCCATTTATAAAATTGTTCAAACAAGTTATAGCAAGCGTTTGCGATATCTATTGCAGAACTTGTTGGAAAGGAAAGTTTAGTTTGCTTTCCATAACTTTCAAGTTGATTATCCGTGGCGTAAACTTTAACCGTGCTCGCCTTTCCCTGCCCACTATCACGAAGTCTCCCTGCAACCGATTCGGATAGCAATAGAATAATAGTTTTAACTTCGTCAAACGTGTGTAAATCTTTATAAACCGTCATGCTATTGCCAATGCTTTTAATACTTTCAGAGTGTTTTTTATCGTTTACGGCAGAAGTGTCAAGACCGTTTGCATAAGCGTAAAGCGTTTTTCCCCAAACACCTAATAGCCCCGTCAAGATTTTAGGATTTGTGGTTGCAATCTCTCCTATGGTATGTATGCCGATAGAGTTGAGTTTATGCTTTGTAGATTTGCCAACGTATAATAACTCTTCAACAGGCAATTTCCACACCGTTTGTTTATAATTTTCTGAAGAAATCACGGTTATAGCATCTGGTTTTTTCATATCCGAACCAAGTTTTGCAAAAACTTTGTTAAAACTAACGCCTATGCTTACCGTCACACCTATCTCTTCTTTAACGGCGGTGCGAATTTTTTCGGCTATTTGTTCGCCCGTGCCGAAAATTTTAACGCTATCCGTCACGTCAAGCCAACATTCGTCTATCCCAAAAGATTCTATATGGTCGGTAAACCTTGAATAAATTTCTCTCACCGCTTGCGAAACCCTTAGATATGCGGGAAAATCAGCAGTAAACGTTATGAGATTGTTTTTACATTTTTTTTGCGCTTCCCAAATGGTTTCGCCCGTTTTAACGCCAAAACTTTTTGCAATCTGATTTTTTGCGAGAACAATCCCGTGCCTATCTTCCACGCTACCACAAACGGCAACGGGCACGTCTTTACACTCGGGGTGCTTTAAAAGTTCCACCGAAGCGTAAAAATTATTCAAATCGCTATGCAAAATAGTTCTCATACAATCTCTCTTTCAACAAACCATCTACGTTTGTCTTTTTCGTAATACAAATATTTTAATTGCCCTAAAACGGTCACCGTATATCTTTCGGGCAATACCCCGCCAGATTTACAGGGCGCACGGCTAACGTCTTTAACGCAATCAACGTTAAACTTTTCGTCGTTATCCCAAACAATAATTTTAGGCGTTAGTCCACCAAACCTTGCAAACTCCGCAATAATTTTAACGTAAACTTTTTCGTAATACATAAGTTTAGTTTGCGCCACGTTATAGTTTATATTCAAACGGGCAACCCAAAAGGATTGCCCGTTTATATCAGTAAAAATTATTTACGCTTGTTGTTCTTGTTCAACACAATCGCCAACTGAATCGTAAAGTTCTAAAACTTCGTTAGATGGTGCTTTTGTAAACAACGTCACTAAAACGGCAACTATAAGTCCCACAACAAATCCAGGAACGAGTTCGTAAAGATTAGTTGCGTAAATCCAACTATCTGCACCTTTATTAAATGCGAACATCCACAAAATTGAAACAACAAACCCCGTTATAATGCCCGAAACTGCACCTTTATAGTTAAATCTACGCCAGAACAACGATAATAAAATTGCAGGTCCAAAGGCAGCACCGAATATTGCCCATGCCGATTCAACGAGAGCCATTATACCGCCAGACGCTGGGTCAAGTGCGATAAACAACGCGATAATAAGAACGATTGCAACGGCAATTCTGCCAACCCAAAGCATTTCTTTATCAGACGCGTTTTTCTTAATAGTAGTCTTATAAATATCAGATGCAAACGAACTTGAAGAAGCCAAAAGTTGAGAGTCTGCCGTGCTCATTGCAGCAGCAACGATTGCAGAAAGCATAAGTCCACCGATAAGCGCTAATCCACCGTGACTGAATATGTTGCGAACCATATCGATAAACACTAAGTCTTCGTCACCATCAACGTTATTAACGTATTTTCCACCGAGAAGTTCACGCCCAACGATACCAACGAGGGTTGCCATAAATACGATAATGACAAACCAAACAATACCGATAATTTGTGACTTTTTCATTTCCTTTTCAGAGCGGATAGACATATAACGAACTAAGATGTGTGGCATACCGAAGTATCCTAACCCCCAACCAAGCCCAGATAAAATGTCTGATATACTATTCCAATCAAACGAACCGCTTGACAATAAACTATAATAGTTTGGATTTTCAACGATAGGATTTGCCATAGACGAAGGGTCGGTTATCAAAAGAGTGATAATCGGCACAATCATAAGTGCGGCAAGCATAATTAAACCTTGGAAGAAGTCCGTCCAACAAACAGCGTTAAAACCGCCAAGTAAAGTGTAAACCAAAATAACGACTGCGGCTATAATCATGCCAACCGTTGGGTCTATCCCCAAAACAGTTTTAAAAAGCGTTCCACACGCTGTCAAACTTGACGCAGTATAAATGCAATAAGCGATAACGAATATAACTGCGCAAGAAATGCGAAGAGTTGGGTTTTTCGCTTTAAACCTATTTGATAAAAATTGAGGAATAGTTATAGCGTCATCAGCCTTAATAGCAAATCTGCGCAAACGTGGTGCAACGAAAATCCATGCACAAACCGTGCCGATTAAAAGCCCGATAGAAATCCAAACTTGACCTATACCGAAAAGATAAATCGCACCGGGAAGCCCCATAAGCACCCAGGCGGACATATCTGACGCGCCCGCTGAAAAAGCGGCAACTAAACCGTTCATGTTCCTTCCACCAAGGAAGTAATCTTTTTCGCCTTGATTTTTGCTTTTGAGGAAGAAGTAGATGCCTACCCCTAAAACGAGCAAGAAGTACAAGCCGAAAGATGCAATTTCAAAATATTTTTCCATAAATCTCTCCGCGTGCGGAAAATTCCGCAAAAAATTAAAATACAAAGATGATTTTACTATAAATACCAATAAAAGTCAATTATATTTTATACTTTAATAAAATAGCACGCGTGCGTGTGCGCGCAAGGCGCGATTTTTACTACCCGCAAATTTGGTTTATGACAATATATTCTTAATTTTGACTTCTTTCGTGTTAGAACGCAACCCTTTCCGTTATATAATCAAATTTACCACAAAACAAAAATACTTAGGATTTTTATGTGTAAATTTTTAAGACGAATATGGGCGTGCATTTTTTTGGTGTTTTTTTTATTTAACCTTTCGCCAACTTTAACCGTTAACGCCGAACCCGTTTATATGCGCGTTATAACTGAACAAACGCCCTTTTATAAAAATGAGAACGACTCTTTGCCGTTATTTTATTTGCCGTATACTTATTACGTTAAAGTGCTTTCAACCAACAAAGACTTAACGCACGTTGAATGCTACGGTTTGGGTGACACGGCGTGCATAGACGGGTTCGTTCCCACAGATTACCTTTATAAAGATTACCAAAAGGTTGAAAACCCTTACGTTGTTTTAACCATAACAACCGTTTCAACTGCGGTTATGTATGAAGATTGTAATTTAACGAGCGCAATACAATACGTTTTTCCAAACAGGGCACTTTGCTATTACGGGTCATTGCCACACGAAAACGGATTGATTTTTTACGTTTCTTATAACGATAAACTGGGATACGTTAAAGAAAGTGACGTTTACCCTTTTTCAATCCCTAACCACCCTAACGAATTAACTTTTTTAACACCCGACACCCCCACTAACGAACAAAATAAACCCAGCGCTTATAAAGACGCTTCTCCTATAAAAATTGCCATAATTTTATGTATAATCGTTGCGGGATTGATTGCGTTATTCGTTGTTTTGGGCAACAAAAAGGATAAAACCGCAAGCACGTTATTCTATGATGAAAACGACTATGAATAACATAGTTTTTATTATGCAGTCATACGTTTTGTCAAAGTTTCATTTCGCAAGGCTTTTAGTGATTTTTTAGGGTTTTTACGACAGTTGTTTTCGTGTTCAATAACGCGTTTTAACAGTTCCTTAAAAAAATCCATAGTTAAGCAATTTTCTTCAAACCACTTGTCCGTTGCCCCACCCTTTTCAAGTTTTTCAGCAACCTTTTTTGCAATTTTAATTTGCTTGCGAAAATAAGCCCTACTTTCGAAGTCAAAATCTTTAAAATATTCTTTAGGTTTGCGCTTAAAATATTTATACTCAATACAATCTTTCTCATCATCACTTAGTTTATTAAAAATTTCTTCAATTCGCAACTTTAACGCAAACAACACGTCTTTTTGAAAGGTAAAATCAACAATCTTTTCGCACTGCTCTATCGCGGGTGAATAATCGTTTATAGAAAACAAAGCCTTCCTTTCCACAAGTTCATCAATTTGGTCGGCTACCGCACGCAAATTGGGGTAAGCGTACAAAGCAGTTTTAGCATAATAAACGTTCATTTCAACTCTCCTATATTTTTTAAGTTTTTGCCATCGATGTAGCGCCATTATACTTTTTGTGAAAGTACAAAGTCAACGTTTTATGTCAAAAAACGAACATTTGTTCGCTTTTTTATAATATCATAAAACTCAAATATGACAGCGTTTGTCATAAAGCATT
Organism: Clostridiales bacterium; assembly: GCA_015055725.1. Classification (GTDB taxonomy): domain Bacteria; phylum Bacillota; class Clostridia; order Christensenellales; family Borkfalkiaceae; genus UBA1259. The sequence continues at coordinate 5,717 of SVHO01000037.1, forward strand.
AAATACCAACAAATTTTATAAACAAACTAAAAAGACCTAGAAAACCCGCGACACACTTATCTTGATAAATATGCGTGCGCGCGCATAAAAAAATTAAATAAAAAGCCTAAATGTATTGAAAAAAAGGTTTTAATATGTTAAAATAAATAGTATGAAAACTTTTACTTTTGACAAATTAAGACGTAAACTTATACTTCTGCTTACGGCGCTAACCATTTTTGCGTGCGTGGGCTTTTTTATGCACACAAATTTTAATGTCCGTGCCGACGGCTCAATATCAGTTCAAACTTTTTTACCGAGCACCAACTTAGAGTTTAAAGCCTTAAACGCCCCAATCAATATGTATTCGGACGATAAGGTGACGGCAATCGCTCAAAACGACCAAACTCTTTTAATTTATCAAAACGGTCAGTTTGCCCAACCCATCTCTCAGTTTTCGGCTATCAAAGACGTTAAAAAACTTGATGATAACACTCTTTTAATTTCAGATAACGGAACTATTTACACCTTATCTCTATCTGATTTTTCAAAGTCCATTTTATACGATACGACAAACATTGTGATTGGTGGCAACAACTTTGACGTGACCGACGATTACCTTATCACCGCGTTTAGTATGAAAGCATCTATTTACGAACGAAATGCAAACGGATTTACCAAAATTGGTGATTTTAACGTAAACGAAAACTCACCTATCGCAATCAACTCTAACGGACAAATTTTTTATGCAAATGAAAGCATGAAACTTTGCACTCGTTCACTTTCAACCCCTAACGTTTCAGTTGAAATTGCCCTAGTTATGCCAATAAAAATGATTGCCGACCAACAAAACGTTTACTACACTTATGAAAATAAAGTTTTCAGCCTTAAAATAGCCGATAACTCTATAACAGAACTTTCAGTTGAACAAATGCAAGGCTTTGAACTTGGCAACCTTTCTTCGCCAAGTGCGTTGGCGTTTAAAAACGGCAACCTTTTAATTGCCGACACTTCACTTGACGCAATTCAAGAATTTAAGATTGAAAACGGAAAATTGAAATTCACGGGGTTTGCGATTGCTAGTGGTAAAACTGCGTATAATAGAATTTCTAAAACTGCAACCGACGTTGAAAAATATCAAAACACGCTCGCCGTTCTTGACAATTACAAGTTAACCGTTTATTCGCCCCAAAATTCAAATAAATATGCACGCGAAAATTACAAAAATTATTTCGCTGAAAATTTTGACGGCGTTATGCCCGATTCTTTTGCTTTGGGCAAAAATTCTATAGTCACGTCTTTTGGGCACGGAACTTATAACGGCACGATAAGAAAGTTAAATTTATATGACGGAACTCTTTCGACCCCACAAAGCATCGAAGGTGGACAAGCCGTTGAAGATATTTGTTATCAAAGCGGTGCTTTTTACGTGCTTGCAACTAATAACACTGACTATTTCATTTATAAAATAGATGATGATTTTGACTTTAATCAATCAATCGGGCAAGAACAACTTCTCTTTAAGATTAACGGTAATGAAAATTTTGCGCCAACTCACGTTAACGTTGACGTTTTCTCTAACGTGTATCTTGCAGACCAAGTGACTGGCGATATTGCTTTATGCAGAAAATCCCAACAGTTCGAACGCGCGGTTTTAGGAAAACTAACCGACGTTATAAAACTTGAAACCGACCTTGGTGGAAACTTGTTCGTTCTAACTGATAGCGGAATTTATAAATACGATAACTCTCAATTTAACTTAATCACACTAAACGGTTTGCAAAATTCGGATAAAGTTAACTCTTTCTCAATGAGTTTTGATAAAACTTCAGTTTACGTTCTCTTTGACGCAAAAGAATACCTTTGCACTTGCGAAAATTTAGGGAACTTTGCACTTGACCAAGTTTCAGTTAGCGATAGTGATTATCTATTAACTGATAAAAATGCAACTTTCGCTAATCTTAAATGCGTCAAAGTTGGCGAAGGTGCAAACGTTTATTCAGTTTCGCGCGTAGAAGAGGGTTTTGGTTTTAACGGCTTAGTTGCACCCGAAAGTGAATACGCTTATATTTGTGATGCAACTTTAAGTGACGACCTTGTTTTAAGTGTGTTAGCAGGTTCAAAAGGTGTGGTTTTAGTCAATGAAAACGACACGCTAAGTAGCGCACCCAACACCATTGAAGCACCCACAAAAGCCTTTACCACCACCAACGTTTGCTTATACTACTTCCCTATTCTAACTAAAAACGGTGAATACGCACTTAGCGATAACGGACAGATTAAAATAGACAAAGGCGTTTTAATTAATCCAACGGCAAAAATCACTTTCCAAGATAACGAATTCTATTTTGCAAACGTAGAAATCAACCAGACTGCTATAAGCGGTTATATCCCCGTAAGTTTTACCGTTGAAGTTTTATCCGAAAATTTCGCTTACGACGAATACCGTATTGAAAAAGTTAATTCAACCACCTTATATCGTGACCAAGATATGAAAGTTGATATAATGAGGCTTAGCGATAACCAAACGGTGCACGTTCTTTCTAAAACTGGAAAGGTTTTAAAAGTTATGGTTATGATAGACGACAATCAATTTATTGAAGGATATATAAAATCTTCTTCAATAATTGATAAACCGAAAACTACCGTTCGCAATATCTTAATTATCCTTGCCGTCACCGCTTCCGTTTGCGGAACGCTCACTTACTTTTTAATTCGCAAAAAAGGTTAATCGTTTTATTTGATAATTAAAAAACCGCCTGTATCCAAACAAATGGATACAGGCGGTTTTTTTAATTTTCTATTAATCACTATATAAATTTTTTTTATCACTTTCTACCGCATAACCTAAAAGGTTAAATTCTTCATCAGGGTCAAAGTTTTCAGCGTTTTCATAAGCCATTAGCTTGCTTATTGAAACTTCGTAAGCGGTGAGCGTTTTAACTTCATCGTCAGTTAACTTTTTTTGATACTCCCTGCTTTGAATTCTTCCGCTAATAGCAATCTTTTCACCAACCGATAAATTTTTAGCAAAACGCGCGTTTCTTCCCCACGCTATGCAAGGTATATAATCCGATTTGTTATAAGAACGGTTAACGGCAATCAAAATATCTGCAATTTCTCTATTAAACGGTGTGGTGCGATATATTGGTGGTTTACAAACGTAGCCTGTTAAAACTATACTGTTTGGGTTGCGAATTTGAACGTCTTCTAATAATTCGCGCACGAAAACGGTGAGCATAAGTTTGCTTTTACCATCAACTAATTTGTTATAACTACGGAATTGCCCAAGCGCGTTTATCGTCACACCCTTTTCTAAACACCCGTTTGTTATAAGCCTTTCTGAGATAGTCACAGGCAGAACGTCGCCTTGCCCCGAAAGCCTTTTAACTAAAACGTTCATTTCATAAAAGCCTTCACCATACACTTCGTGTGAAAATTCGGCATCCGAAACGATTTCCCCGCTAATGAAAACTTTGTTGTTTTTTTCTTGCATATTGTTCATATATATATTTCCTCCAAAAGAATTTCCTAAGATTGCGCAATTTGTGAGCCGTCTGGCAAAATTTTATAATTATCGCGATATATAAGCTCACCTATACTGACGAAAGTATATCCGTCACTTTTTAATTTTTTTATAATTTCACCTAACGCCTCTGCAGTATGCAAACCTTGATTATGGAACAAAACTATAGACCCGTTTTTAACGCGTTTAACAACTCTATCATATATTTGGTCCTTAGTTAAATCTTTCCAATCAAGGCTATCAACGTCCCATTGAATAGTATAAAGCCCTAAATTGTTTGCAGTTTCAATAAGTAAATCGTCATAATCGCCGTATGGTGGACGAAAGACTTCAACCTTTTTTCCCGTGATGCTTTCTATCGCTTGACTTGATGAAATTAGTTCTCTCTCAATTTGGCTTTTAGAAAGTTTACTCATATAAGGATGAGTTGCAGAATGTGTGCCTAGTTCGTGCCCTGCGTCAAAAATTTTTTTAACGTAATCAGGGTGCTTAGTCGTCCAGAATTCCACCATAAAAAAGGTGCATTTAACCTTCTCTTCTTGCATAATTTCAAGCAATTTATCCGTATAATCAACACCCCACGCACAGTCAAATGAGATTGCCAACTTTTTTTCTTCGGTTTGCACTCTATAAATAGGCAACTTCCGCATCGTTGCGCCGTAAAAAACTTGATAAGTGCCTGTTTTAGATAACGTGATTAAACTTATAAAGAAAATTACCGCCATTATTAACGCAGTTAAAATTTTTTTCTTTTTCAAAACGGCAAATACCATTATAACTTTCCCTTAAAATAATTTTTTGTAATAATTTGTCGACAAAAACAAAAAACTGTCGATAAACTTTCTCACCTAACTAATCTTATGCTTTATTCTCTTTTAATATTCGATATAAAGTCTTTTTTTATCTAAACGCAAAAAAACTCCGCACCCGACTTTTTGCGGGTGCAGAGTTCTTTGTATGGTTTTTATTAGAGTGTGTCTCTACCTTAAGGGCTAATTATTTTCCAAAATATCTTTTCAAAAGACCTTCAAACGCTTTGCCGTGGCGCGCTTCGTCACGTGCCATTTCATGAACGGTGTCGTGTATAGCGTCAAGATTGAGTTCTTTTGCCTTTTTAGCAAGTTCAAATTTACCTGCGGTTGCGCCGTTTTCAGCGTCAATGCGCATTTCAAGGTTTTTCTTGGTTGAATCGGTCACAACTTCACCTAAAAGTTCAGCAAATTTTGCAGCGTGTTCTGCTTCTTCATAAGCCGCTTTTTCCCAGTAAAGCCCGATTTCAGGATATCCTTCACGGTGTGCAACTCTTGCCATTGCTAGATACATTCCAACTTCGGTGCATTCGCCGTTAAAGTTCATGCGAAGTCCTTCAATAATTTCAGGGTCAACGCCTTGCGCAACGCCTACAACGTGTTCAGCAGCCCAAGAACGGTCTTGCGCTTGTTCTTTAAACTTAATGGCAGGCGCCATACATTGTGGGCATCTTTCGGGAGCATTGTCCCCTTCGTGTACGTATCCGCAAATAGTGCAAACAAATTTTTTCATAATAAATCTCCTTTTTTGGCTCGCTAATCATAAGCCTTAATAATTTTAATTTTTTATATATTAACCTTCCGGTTTAATATCATTTTTTACAATCGGCACAATATCCGTAATATATGCACTTTTCCCCTGTGACTGTAAGTCCGCTTTCATCTAACTCTTTAGGGGCGTCCGCTGGCTTAAACAAATCAATTATCTTTCCACACTCGTTGCATATAAAGTGACTGTGCCTTGAAATATCACCGTCGTAATGAACGCGCTTATCTTGTGTTTCTAAAGTGATTATCACGCCGTCATCAGACAACAACTTTAAGTTGCGATAAACCGTGCCTAAACTTATGTTCGGCTCTATTTCTCTTGCAGAGTTATATATCATATCAGCGGTGGGGTGGTCTTTCCTTCCCTTAATGATTTCCGTCACTAACTCTCTTTGTCTTGAATAGCGCATTAGGTTTACCTCCTTAAAAAATCGTTATCAGTAATGATTACTATTATTATAATCAATCGATTATACTTTGTCAACAGTTTTTAATTATTTTTTTAAAAAATTTTTAAAAATAAAAAAACGGCTAATTTTTGTAGCCGTTTTATTTTATTTATTTTATATATAATGTATTACAAGTTTTCTAATTGTTCAAGCCACAATTTAGAAACTGCGTCGCTTGGCATATTAAAACTTCCGCGTGGTGAAAGTGAAATTTCACTTGCCTTAACCCCGTCTGGCATACACGAACGCTTAAATTGTTGATTAAAAAATCTTCTAATGAAAGTTTTTAGCCATTTTAATATGGTTTTATCGTCAAACTCATCAAAAGTGTTTAGTGCAACGGCGTAAATTTTGCGCGGGGAAAAACCGTGCCTTAACATCATATACAAAAAGAAGTCGTGTAAAATATACGGTCCGACGATATCTTCAGTCACTTGCTTAATTTTATCGTTTTCGGCAGGAATCAATTCGGGGCTAACAGGAGTATCTAAAATATCTAACAGAACGGCTTTTAATTTGCCCTTGCTATTTTTTGCCGTGTATTCGGTTAAATGGCGAACGAGTGTTTTTGGAACGGATGCGTTCACCGCGTACATACTCATATGGTCACCGTTATAAGTTGCCCAACCGAGTGCTAATTCAGATAAATCACCCGTGCCGACCACTAAGCCGTTATTCATATTAGCAATATCCATAAGAACCTGCGTTCTCTCGCGCGCTTGTGCGTTTTCATAAGCGGGGTCGTGAACGTCTAAAGCGTGCCCGATATCTTTTAAGTGGCGCGTCACTGACTTTGTTATATCAAAGTCAGTGACGCG
>SVHO01000006.1 GCA_015055725.1 Clostridiales bacterium
ATACATTTCTTGATAGTCAGAAAGTTTATTTCTCATAAAGTTCAACACGTCTTTAGTAAAACTTTGAGCTTCAGCATTGGTCAAATCTTTCTTTATCCATTTTGCGTTAAGACAAGCTTCGTTCATACCAACTAAACCGATTGTTGAGAAGTGGTTATTAAACGTTCCCAAATACCTCTTAGTATAAGGATAAAGACCTGCCTCTAATAATTTGGTAACAGTATCTCTCTTAACTTTAAGTGAACGAGCAGAAATGTCAAGCATATGCTTTAATCTGTCATAGAATTCCTCTTCAGTGTTTGAAAGATATGCAATTCTCGGCATGTTAATAGTTACAACACCGATAGACCCCGTGCTTTCACCACTACCGAAGAAACCGCCTGACTTTTTACGAAGTTCTCTTAAATCAAGTCTCAATCTACAGCACATTGAACGAACGTCACTTGGTTCCATATCACTATTAATATAGTTAGAGAAATAAGGTGTACCGTATTTAGCGGTCATTTCAAACAACAACTTGTTGTTTTCTGTTTCCGACCAGTCAAAGTCAGAAGTAATTGAATAGGTAGGAATTGGATATTGGAAACCTCTGCCGTTAGCATCGCCTTCAATCATAATTTCAATGAACGCTTTGTTAACCATCGCCATTTCTTTTGCACAATCTTTATATTTAAAATCCATTTCCTTCCCACCAACTATAGCGTTCATTTCTGCTAAGTCGTTCGGAACAACCCAGTCAAGGGTAATATTTGTAAACGGAGATTGAGTACCCCATCTACTAGGTGTGTTTACACCGTAAATAAATGATTGAATACATTGTTTAACTTCTTTATAAGTTAGATTATCAACTTTAACAAACGGTGCTAAATATGTATCGAAAGACGAGAACGCTTGCGCACCTGCCCATTCATTTTGCATAATACCTAAGAAGTTTACCATCTGGTTACATAAAGTTGACAAGTGTCCTGCCGGTGAAGAAGTAATTTTCCCTGCAACACCACCTAACCCCTCTTTAATAAGTTGACGGAGTGACCAACCTGCGCAGTATCCTGTAAGCATTGATAGGTCGTGAATATGTATGTCGGCGTTTCTGTGTGCTTCGCCAATTTCATCGTCGTAAACTTCACTAAGCCAATAGTTTGCAGTAACCGCACCACTGTTAGAAAGAATAAGTCCACCAACCGAATAAGTAACGGTCGAGTTTTCCTTAACACGCCAGTCCGCAACTTTTAAATAGTCGTCTACCACCTTTTTGTAGTCAACTAAAGTTGATTTAATATTACGAACTTTTTCCCTTTGTTTACGATAAAGTATGTAACTTTTCGCAACGTCAACGTAACCTGCTTGAATTAAAACAACTTCAACGCTATCTTGTATATCTTCAACGTTGATAAGATTGTCTTTAATTTTCTTTGTAAAATCAGCAGACACACGGAGAGTTAACATATTAAGAATATCTGCTGTATAATTCACCCCTTTAGCATTAAACGCTTTTGATATGGCAATTGAAATCTTACTCATATCGTATTCAACTAATTTGCCATCTCTTTTCCTTACTTGAAACATTTCTTCTCCTCCATTTATTATTTTTCTTGTGTGCTTATTTAATATAACACAATATATTGTGCCTTGTCAACGAATTATGACTATATTTTGTAAAAATTTTTATACTCAACCACAATATCTTGTGTTTGAAACAAAAAAACACCCTTTCGCTAAGTTTTGGCGAAAGGGTGAATTTTATCGTAATAATTAGATAATGAATAAGAAACGACAAATCTTTTTGTTAAGTAACATACAGATAAGGTCGAGCACCCAAACAATGGTAAAACCACCAATTAAACGAACGATTGCAGCAATAATTGCACCCTCTTTAAAACGAGTAACAACTCCGCAGATCCAAGAAGTGAAAGGAATAATCGCTAAAATTAAGCTAACGATATAATCCAAACCAAAATAGTCACCTTTCTTTGCCATAATAAGTTCCTCCTAATAAATATATAATGTTATTATAGCGGTAAAGCCCTAAAGAAATAACATCGTATTTATATTATACTACACAAAATAAAAATTGTACATAGTTTAATAAAAATTTTTCAAAAATAATTTTATCAAGTAGGGTAAAATTGACTTGATTTTATTTTAAAAATATATTAGAATAATTTGGTAATAAAAGACGGAGAGGTGTCAGAGTGGTCTAATGTGCACGCTTGGAAAGCGTGTATAGGGCAACCTATCGGAGGTTCGAATCCTCTCCTCTCCGCCAAACGTGAACAAATTCGAACCTAAATGGTTTCATGAGTTTGTTCACTTTTTGTTTTTAAATTAAAAGCACGGAAACTTTCCGTGCTTTTTACAACACAAATGCTTTAGGTTAAATAAAAGCCTATAGTCATTTACTTTATTTATTAAATTTTTATAGATTGTTGTTTGCAAAAATAAAATTTAATATCATTTTTACAATTTCACAATTAGGCTCCCTTTTCATGCCATATATTCTTATCCCGTAATTTCCTATAAATTTTCCTTTTTCTACTTTTGTTACTCTAATTTTTAATACCTTTTTCAACTCTTGATATGTACATAAACTTATAAAACTTTTTTTAGGTTTAAAAATTATACTCCACATTTTTTCCATAGTGTCTGGCCCTGTCCATTTATTCGAACTATCCAACCTATAAACTCTTATATATTGATTTTCATAAAATATTTCATTTTCATTCATTTTCCATTTGCGTTGAGTTTGACAATTATTATATTCTTCAATCTTATTTTTAATATCATTTGCGGTCATAATTATTGCTCCTATTTTATTTTTTACTCATCTCATCAGCCCAGTCATCACGAATATTACCGGTAGCTCTATAACAACGAACGGTTTCACTCATTTCATCAAAAAATAGTCTAGTATCTTCCGTGCAATAGTTTGCAGCGTGTTCTTGTCTAATGCCAATATTTTCAGCTACTTCAACAGCGTCGATATTTGCCGCAGCAAATAAAAATTCCCAGCCATATTTTTCTTCCTGAATACGAATCATCTCTTTTATTTGTTCTATCCTGTATTCTCTGCTTGCATTTTCCATGCCGTCTGTTGTAATGATAAAAATGGTATGTTCTGGTACATCTTCCTTACGGGCATATTTGTGAATATTGACAATATGTTTTATTGCTCCACCGATAGCATCTAAAAGCGCAGTACACCCGCCAACTTGATAATCTTTTTTGGTTAACGGCTCTATTTCTTCAAGGTTTTTTCTATCGTGCAAAACTTTTGAAAAATTAGAAAATAATATGGTGGATACGTATACTTTCCCATCAAATGCTTTTTGGTCCTCTATCATCGAATTAAAGCCACCGATAGTGTCTTTCTCCATACCTGCCATTGACCCACTTTTGTCCAAAACAAAAACGAGTTCCGTTACATTGTTTTTCATAATAAATCTCCTTAAAATGTTTTTTTGCAACATTTACTTTGCAAGCACATTATAAAGGATTTTAATTCTCTTTTGGTCAATCAACGGTTTACTTACATTCCTAAACAAACTTGGTCAAATTTAAAGAGTGTTTCGTTAATAGTAAAAATATTATATTCCTTATTAAGCAAGAAATACTCTATAATGATATCAAACTTATTACTCTTTGAAAGTGTAAAACCTACTGTAGATAATAAATGTTTTGTTTCCTCTAAAGAAAGCTCTAATGCAATAGCAAAAGCTATAACTGTGTTTTTGCTCGGTTTATAATTCTTTTCGTTCATTATTTTATACCATGTTTGCTTGCTTACGTTGGCTTTTTTATAGCATTCCACCTCTGTAATGCCTTTAATGTCAATAAGTTTAAGTAGTGTAACAGCAAAATTATCATCCATTTTTGATAACATATCTATAAGTTTATTTGGCACCTCTCCAAACATTTCTGCAAGTTCTTGGCAATCTATTTTATAATAACGACCCTCTCCCTCCGTATCAAAACAAGAAGGATTATAATGTTCTGTTTTTGTTTGCCATCCAAATCTTTCATCCAAATAATTATCGTCAATATATTCGGTAACATCGTCAAATAATTCTTCGCTTATCTCATAGGCCTCTTTGTCAAAAACAACAATATAAACGGTCATTTCGTTATCAAATAAAAATTCACTAATTGTATCAACCGCAACGGATAACGCTCTATCTTTCGGATATCCATAAACACCCGAAGATATAAGCGGAAAAGCAACCGATTCACAACCATGCAATTTTGCAAGCGTAAGCGATTTTCTATAACAAGATTCGAGCAACGCTTTTTCATTAAATTGACCACCACGCCAAATAGGACCAACAGTGTGTATAACGTACTTGCACAATAAATTATAACCTTTGGTAATTTTAGCATCACCTGTATCACAACCACCAAGAGTTTTGCATTCTTCTAAAAGTTTACCGCCGGCAGCTTTATGAATTGCGCCGTCAACACCTCCGCCACCAAGTAACGTATTATTCGCTGCATTTACGATTGCCTCACACTTCAATTTAGTTATATCTTGCCTTATGATATGTAATGGCATATGACATTCTCCTAATTCAAAACTTTATTAGATTATAACACTCAACTAAACAAAAAGCAACCTTTATATACAACTGTCAAATACGACGCTTCTATAATTTTAAAACCAACAAATCTATTTAGTAAGCAAAATTTCTCGCCATTCTTTTTATATAAAATTCGAACATCTTCCCCAGCTCTCCGCTAAACAGGAATAGCACCCGAGTGGGTGCTTTTTACTTTATTTAACGTTTTTAGTGGTGATGGTGACAATGGTGGTGATGGTGGTGTGATTCATGACTTTTTATTTCACAAGTTTTATGTTCGCATTTTTCTTTGTTCGTTTCAATTTCTACCACTACGTGCAAAATGCCGTGCTCGTTAAATTCTTCCTTTACTCTTTCTTTAATTTGTGCGTTATATTCGTTTGCAACAACGTGCAAGGTGGCACAGTTTATTTGCCCGTCTATCGACCAAACGTGAAGATGATGGACGTCTAATACCCCATCAACGCTTTTAACGTGTTTAATAAGTTCGTTTACGTCAACGTTTTTAGGTGTTCTGATTAAGAATATTTCTAATATCTGTATTAGGTTTTTTATTGAATTGACTATAACGAACAAGCTCAACAAAATAGATAAAATAGGGTCTATTAAAAAGCAATTGGTAAAACGTATAACTATTGCACCGATAAGAACAACTAACCAACCAAGCACGTCTTCAAGCATATGAAGGTTAACCGCCTTTTGATTTATAGACTTTCCGCCGTGCGTAAAGTAGGTTGCAACTATATTTACAGTTAACCCTATAACGGCAAATATAATCATGCCGTTATAATCAATAGGCTCTAAATTTATAAGCCTTAAAAGGGCGTTATATATAACTATGCACGAACTAACCAAAAGAATTAACGTTGTTATAAGTGCGCCTAAAATTGAAAAGCGCGCGTATCCATAAGTATACTTTTCGTTAGGCTTTTTATCACTTAATTTTTCCAAAACATATGATACGCCAATACTTGTGGCATCACCGAAATCGTGAACCGCGTCGGAAGCGATTGCAACGCTTCCCGTGATAATTCCACCCACAAATTCAAAAATTGAAAATAATAAATTCAAGATAAAGGCTATAAAAATTTTTCTTTTCGTTTTCATTTTTTTCTCCGTTGACAAATGGCTTTGTTTATAGTATAATTAGTTCGTTAATAAACAATATGTTCGATAATATTGTATCATAAATTAATAAAAAAATATCTACACAATATTTTGTTTAAATTCAATACCGAACAAAAAAGCAATATTGTATGGGAAAAATTATGGATAGAAGACAAAGAAAAACTAGAGATGCGATTTTTAATGCGTTTATATCTTTACTTTCAAAAAAGAACTATAACAACTTAACAGTTGGCGAAATTATTCAAGTTGCAGACGTTGGGCGGGCAACTTTTTACGCGCACTTTGAGACAAAAGATTTTTTATTAAAAGAATTGTGCCTTGAACTTTTTGCACACTTATTTAATTGTGAGAATGAAAAAGAAGATAAGCACAATATTTTTAATTGTGACAATCACGACACGGTTTTTTTGCATTTATTTAAGCACGTTAAAAAAAACGATAACAATATTTGCAAATTGCTTTCCTCTAAAAATAACGAGCTTTTCTTGGAATATTTCAAAAGCGAAGTTAAACTTCTTATAACAAAGCGAATATCGGATTTCGCAGACAAAAAGCCTAAAAATATTCCCGAAGATTTTTGGATTAACCATATAACTTCAACTTTTATTGAAACTTTAAGGTGGTGGATAGAAAACAAACTATCTCTCTCGCCAGAAGTTATTAACGAATACTTTTTGCTATTAGTTAGACGTTAGAACACTTGCGCAACTGTGCAATTAAACAAGTTATATAGTAGCCGTTGATTTGCAAAATAAATCGTGCTATAATAACAATAAGGAGAAAAATATGAAACTCAATTATAAACGCGTTATATGCGTAGGCTTTGCTTTCTTTTTAATCACGGCGTTTTGGCAGGCTTACGACAAAACAATTCCGCTTATTCTAACTTATAGGTTTAAAATGAACCAAACTTTATCAGGCTTAATCATGGCGCTTGATAATATTCTGGCGGTGTTTTTGCTTCCACTTTTCGGCGCGCTTTCAGATAAAACCACTTCTAAACTTGGCAAGCGCACTGTTTTTATTCTAATAGGAACAATTTCAGCCGTTGCTTTCTTTATATTCTTACCTATAATTCAAAACGTTTGGCTTTTCACAGGTGTGCTTTTGCTCACCTTGTTATCTATGGCAATTTTCCGTTCCCCCGCGGTTGCTCTAATGCCAGACGTCACGTGCAAACCCTTGCGTTCAAAAGGCAACGCAATTATTAACTTGGTTGGCACGGTGGGTGGCCTTTTAGTTCTTTGCTTAGGCATGGTTGTTAAAGTTGGCGAAGACACTATGTATAACCTTACACCTTATTATATAGTCGTTTGCGGTATAGTTTTAATAGGATTAGTGGTGTTTATGCTCACCGTTAAAGAAAATGCTTGGGCTGAACAAATGCGCAAAGACACGGAGAAATATTTTCCTGAAAAAGATGAACAAGTTAACAATAAAACTAAAAAATTATCTTTACCTGAATTGAAATCCTTGTTGCTTATTCTTTCGTCAGTTGCTCTTTGGTATATGGGATATAACGCAATCACTTCAAAATACTCGCTATACGCGGATAAAGTTTTAAATCAAAGTTATGATTTAACCTTACTTATAGCGCAAGCTTTTGCAATTATTTCATATCTTCCCGTAGGGTTTATAGCAACTAAAATCGGTAGAAAAAAGACTATTTTAGCAGGCGTTATAATGCTATCGTTATCATTCTTTTTCGCGATATTTATCTCTGCAAATAGCAGTCCTATAATAATGTATATATTGTTTGCACTTGCAGGCGTGGGTTGGGCAACCATAAACGTCAACAGCTTTCCTATGGTTGTTGAACTTGCTAAGGAAAGTGACGTTGGAAAATATACGGGGTGGTATTACACGGCAAGCATGTCCGCACAAGTTTTAACCCCCGTTCTTTCGGGTGCGATTATGGATATGGTCGGCAATATGTTGCCTCTTTTCCCTTACGCTTTCATATGCGTTTCGTTGGCGTTTATAACTATGATATTAGTCAAACACGGAGATAGCAAGCCCGTTAAAAATTCCGTTTTAGAAAACTTTGCAGTTGAAGATTAACGCCTTAAAATAACGTTGATTTATAATTTAATATATTGTATAATATAAGCAAATTAAAAGTAGGATAAAAAAATGAAAATTTTGGTTTTTGCCGATTTGCACTATTTCGGCGGAGAAAGGAAAGGCTTTAATGCTAAACGAAAATTGGTTGAATATGCTGAGCCTATGATAGAAGAATTTAAACGAATTTCAGCACATGAAAACGTTTCGTTAGTGATTAACCTTGGTGATATTATTCAAGACACCAACGACAAGTTGTTGGACTTATTATGCCTTTCAATGATGTTTAAAAAATTAAAAGAATTTCCCTGTCCTGTTTATTCCGTGCTTGGAAATCACGATTTAAAAATGGCTGACAGTATAGAAGAAGTAGAGTCACTTATAGAGCAAAACCGCGCAAGTTTTAGCGTGGACATTGATGGATATCATCTCGTTTTCTTATCCCCCGAACTTCACCCAGAATTTGGCACGAAACGTGGTGGTAGCTACAAAACTCAATATATTGGAAAAAACACCTTGCGTTGGTTAGAAGCAGATTTGGCAAACACGCACCTTCCCGTTTTACTTTTTACACATTTCCCTCTCGCTGATGACCCACGTGTTGAAGACGAATGTGCATTTTTAAAAAATAGAGATGAAGTAAAACAAATTTTATTGCAAAACGGACAAATAAAGGCCGTGTTTGTGGGGCATCAACATACACCACGTTTTGTGGAAGAAGATGGCATTCCATATTATATCATTGGTTCTCCAACTACTTCTTTACACGAAGACGGCGTTCCTTTGGGCGTTTACTGCATGATTGAAACCAAAGGAGAAGAACTAACCATTTTGCAACGGTTTATTACTTTACAAAATAATCTGTCAAACTAGGTGCATAATTTTTAGATTTTAACTAAAAAACACAGTTGGCAAAAGCGAGAAACTTTCTTTATCTGGTGCTAATAAGCACCAGATTCTTTTATTAAAGTTCTTCCAATATAAAATAAAGTCATTCGTTTTTAAAATGCCCCCAAAAGTTTAAATAAACTTTTTGGGGGCACATTTCTATGTGGCTATATTATTTACACGTTTATATCCGTTATCAATATTTTTGGTGTTATTGTTGTTAAGCGTAAATGATTATTTTACTTTTTCGCCTAGAACAAACACGTCTAAAACGCTTAAGTTATCGTCAAAAACAATCAGGTCAGCATCATAGCCACTTTGTATTTTGCCCTTTTTAACGTTTAAGATTTTTGCAGGCACTTCCGTTAGCATTTTTACCGCGGTGGGAATTGAAAAGCCACAATGATTAACTAGCGTTCTTATCAAACAATCTGCAGTTGCAACGCTTCCTGCAAAACCCGTTCTGTCTTTTAATTTACAAACGCCGTCTTCAACGATAAATTCCGTTCCACTCATTACCCCTTCTTTTACGTCTGTTCCCGCAATATCAAGGCTATCGGTTATAAGCGCAACTTTATCCGTTCCCTTAATCTTAATAATCATATTTATTAGTTCGGGTGGCAAATGTTTGCCATCGGCAATAATTTCTACGTATAATTCATCTCTTAAAAATGCACTTTCGATAACGCCAAGGTTTCTAAAACCATTTTCACGCGTAATAGTTGAAGTTGAACTATATAAATGCGTTATAAGATTACACCCGTTTTTTATAGCAACTTCCATATCGGAATACTTAGCGTCCGAATGCCCTGCCGAAGCGATTATATCGTGTTCGATTAAAAATTTGCAAAACTCACCGTTAACGTCCCTTTCCGGAGCGTAAGTCCAACGGCGTATTCCGTTAGGGAACTCGTTAACTATACTTTCATACTGCTCTTTAATAGGTGGGGTTATGAAACCAGGATATTGCGCGCCTGCTTGATTAGGTGAAATATACGGCCCTTCAAGATGCGCGCCCAAAACGTTAGATTTTGCCTTTCCTTTTGCTTTTTCAACGTTTGAAACGGCGTTTCTCATACCGTTAAAATCACAACAAGAAACGGTTGGCAAAATGGTTGTTGTTCCGTGTTGTAAGTGAAAATCACACCCATTAACCACGTCTTCAACCGAACTATTCATAAACGCATATCCACCCGCGCCGTGCGTGTGCATGTCTATAAACCCTGCCGATAAATATTTACCAGTAAAATCATAGACGTTTTCTGCTTCAAAATCTTGCTCGCTAACTTTCTTTATCTTTCCGTTTTCAACGTAAACGTAGCCGTCAAACAAAGTTTGGTTAACGATAATTTTATCACTTTTGATTTTTAACATATCGCCCTATCTTTTTGTTTTTTATATTATTTATGCGCCAAAATTTTTGGCGCATAATCTTTTTGTGAATATACTTCACACTTAATTAAAATTTATTTGCTTTGTTTTAATTTATCCAACAAGTCCCAAACACCTTGCATATACATTATGCCAAGTGCCCTATCGTAAAGCCCGTATCCAGGTCTAACCGTGCCGGGTTTTTCATCCCACAAATGTCTGCCGTGGTCTGGGCGGATATAACCGTCAAACCCGCATTCGTGATATGCCTTTAATATTTCAATTATGCCCGTGTCACCATCGCAATCCCTATGGCTTGCTTCAGAGAAGTCACCGTTGGGGAAGTGTTTAACGTTTCTAATATGAGCAAAAGCAATTCTATCACAATGCTTTCTAACGATATCTGCAACGTTGTTATCAGGGTTAGCGTTAAGGCTACCAGAGCAAAGAGTTAAGCAGTTATACGGGTTGTCAACCATCTTCAAGAATCTATCAATACTCGGTTCGTCAACGAGAAGTCTTGGTAATCCAAAGATATCCCATGGTGGATCGTCCATATGAATAGCCATCTTTATATCACACTCTTCGCAAGTGGGCATAATCGCTTCTAAGAAATATTTTAAGTTTGCCCAAAGTTTTTCTTTGGTCACCCCTTCATATGCCTTAAACAATTGGTCAAGTTTAGCCATACGTTCAGGTTCCCAACCAGGGAAAGACATATTATATTTTTCAGTAAAATCCAAGATATATTTCGCCATTGCGTTATAATCGTCTTGAATCATATTCTTTTCATAAAAAAGCGCGGTTGAGCCGTCGCCAACTTCGTGGAAAAGATTACTTCTCGTCCAGTCGAAAATAGGCATAAAGTTATAGCAAATAACTTTAACGCCAAATTTTGAAAGGTTGCGAATACAAGTTTTATAATTTTCTATATATTTATCTCTGGTTGGCAAACCAATCTTAATATCGTCGTGCACGTTAACAGATTCAACCACGTCAATATTAAAGCCGTATTCATCACATTGTGCTTTAACCTTAGCGATTTCTTCTTCAGTCCAAATTTCGCCAGGCATTTTATCGTGAAGTGCCCAAACAATACCCTTTACGCCGGGTATTTGTTTAATGTCTGACAACTTGATACGGTCGTTTCCTTCCCCGTACCATCTAAAAGTCATTTGCATATTGCTTCTCCTTGTTAGTTAAAAATATCTTATTTATATTATACACGTTTTGAGCGTTAAATCAATAAATTTCTTCAAATTTATAAGTTTAATTATTAAAGCGTCAACGCCATAACCGCTTTTATGGTGTGCATACGGTTTTCCGCCTCGTCAAAAACGATTGATTGTTCGCTTTCAAAAACTTCGTCCGTCACTTCCATAGCGGATATGCCGAACTTATCGTAAATTTCCTTACCCGTCGCCGTGTTAAGGTCGTGAAATGCAGGCAAGCAGTGCATAAATCTTGCGTTTTTGCCTGCGTTTTCCATAATTTTTTTGTTCACTTGGTAAGGTAAAAGGTCTGTTATTCTTTCTTTCCAAACTTCTTCTGGTTCACCCATAGAAACCCACACGTCAGTATAAATAACGTCGGCATTTTTGGTTGCAATAATGGGGTCGGAAATGAATTCTAACTTAGCGCCCGTTTGCTTTGCAATTTCTAAACACTCGTTTCTTAAGCTTTCATTAGGGAAATATTTTTCAGGCGAACACGCAACGAAGTGCATACCCATTTTTGCACAGCCCACCATCAAAGAATTGCCCATATTATAGCGCGCGTCACCCATATAAACTAACTTTTTGCCTTTTAAAGTGCCAAAATGCTCTTTAATGGTTAAAAAGTCTGCTAAAATTTGAGTGGGGTGAAATTCGTTGGTTAAACCGTTCCAAACGGGAACACCAGAATATTTTGCCAAGTCTTCAACGATTTCTTGTCCAAAACCACGGTATTCAATGCCGTCAAACATTCTCCCTAAAACCCTTGCCGTGTCCGCAATACTCTCTTTTTTACCTATTTGAGAACTTTTTGGGTCTAAGTAAACGGGGTGCGCGCCAAGGTCAGAGCACGCAACTTCAAACGCACAACGGGTGCGCGTACTTGTCTTTTCAAACACCAAAGCAACGTTCTTTCCTTGGCATAGTCTGTGTGCCTTTCCGCTTTTCTTTTGCGCTTTGAGTTCGCCCGCATAATCTATCATATACCCTATTTCTTCGGGGGTAAAATCAAGAAGTTTCAAAAAACTTTTTCCTTTAAAATTCATAACGCCACCTTTATACTTTTGCGCAAGCGTCTTTTATAACGCCTATTGCTTTTTTAAGAACGCTCATAGGGATGTTAAGCGCGGGCAATAATCTAACTTTATCTTTTGCCGATAAACACAAAACGCCATTATCCATACAGTCAAAAATTACTTCTTTTGCAGGACGAATCGTTTTAATACCTATCATAAGCCCTTTGCCACTTACACTTTCAACGCCCTTTGCGTTAGAAAGTTCATCAAAAACAAATTTGCTCTTTTCTTTAACTTGTTCAAGCAATTCTTCGTCTATACGCTTTATAACGCTAACTGCACCTGCCGAACAAACGGGGTTTCCACCGTAAGTTGAACCGTGGTCGCCAAACCCTAAAACGTTTTGCGTTTTTTCGTTCATCATACAGCACCCGATAGGTAATCCCCCGCCAAGCCCCTTAGCCGTCGTCACAACGTCTGGCTTAACACCGTAATCCATATATGCGTAAAGCGAGCCTGTTCTACCGTTTCCCGTTTGAACTTCGTCAACGATAAACACAAGGTCGTTTTTATTGCAAATATCTTCAACGCCTTTAACGAAATCTTTATCGAGTGGGATAACTCCGCCTTCACCTTGAACACACTCAATCATAATAGCGCACGCTTTGTTTTTTAAAACGGCTTGCTCAACACTTTCTATATCGTTTGCGTTAGCATAGGCAAACCCTTCTGTTAGTGGCGAAAAAAGTTCGTGAAACTTATCTTGCCCCGTTGCAGAAAGGGTGGTTAAAGTTCTTCCGTGAAAACTGTTTTTAAGCGTTATTATAACGTTATAATCTTTGCCCTTTTTATCGCTTGCATACTTTCTTGCAACCTTTATTGCGCATTCGTTAGATTCTGCACCAGAGTTAGAAAAGAACACCTTTTTCATACCCGTGCGTTCGCAAAGAAGTTGCGCTAACTTTGCGCAAGGCTCCGTGTAATATAAATTAGAAGTATGTTGCAATTTAGAGAGTTGTTCTATCACGGCGTTTTGCCACTCTTGGTCGCAAAAACCAAAAGCCGTCACACCGATACCAGAACCCATATCAATATATTCTTTGCCACCACTTGAATAACAAAGCGAACCTTTTCCGCTAACTATTTCAAGCGGGAAACGAGCGTAAGTATTCGCAACGAACTGTTTGTCAATTTCAATAATACTCATATTAGTCACCAGTCACCATAGTGCCCGCACCTTCGTCTGTTAAAATTTCCATTAGAATAGAGTGCGGAATTCTTCCGTCCATAATAACCACGTTTTTAACGCCGTGGCTAATAGCGTCTATACAGCACTTAATTTTTGGTATCATACCACCAGAAATAGTGCCGTCGTCTAAAAGTTGTTTAGCCTTTGAAACGTTTATTTCGGGAATTAAAGTGGACGGGTCGTCTTTATCTTTTAATAATCCCGCAATATCAGTCATCATTATAAGTCTTTCAGCGTTAAGCGCACCTGCAATACGCGCTGCAGCAGTGTCACCGTTAATGTTATAAGCATTTCCTTCGTTATCACAGCCAATGGTGGAAATAACGGGGATATAGCCTTTATGAAGCAAATCTTCAACGCACTCAATGTTAACGTTTGTGATTTCACCAACGAAACCTAAACGCGCGTCTTTAACTTTGGCTTCAATAAGCTTTCCGTCCATGCCAGAAATACCCATTGATTTGCCCCCTTTCATTTCAAGGAAGTTGACGAGCGACTTATTAACCTTGCCGGCAAGAACCATTTGCACGATATCAATAGTTTCTTTATCTGTCACACGGAGTCCGTCAACGAACTCTGCTTTTTTGCCAAGTTTAGCCATAACTTCAGTTATTTCAGGACCACCGCCGTGCACTAAAACTACTTTAACGCCAATTAAATGCAAGAGCACTATGTCTTCCATAACTTGTTCTTTGAGTTCTTGGTTTATCATTGCGTTTCCGCCGTATTTTACGACTAAAACCTTACCGTTATAATCTCTAATATAAGGCAACGCTTGTGTTAAAACTTCCGCGCGTTGTGCGTTTGAAAAATGTTTATCCATAATCTCTCCTAAATTAAGTGCGATAGTCACCGTTAATTTTAACGTAATCGTAAGTTAAATCACAACCCCATGCTTGAGAGTTATAATCACCGTCGTTTAGATTAACTTCAATTATAATTTCTTTTTCAAGTAAAATTTCTTTTGCAATATCTTCTGAAAAATCTACGCCCGCACCGTTTTTACAAACCAAAACCGTGCCTTTTTTAGATTTAAATGAAACGTCAATTTTATTAATGTCAACTTGCGCGCCAGAATAACCTATTGCACAAAGCACGCGTCCCCAGTTAGCGTCCGCACCGAACATTGCTGCTTTGGTTAAACTTGAACATATAACGCTTTTTGCAACCGTTTTAGCAATATCTAAGGTTTTTGCGCCCGAAACTGAACACTCTAAAAGTTTCGTTGCGCCTTCGCCGTCACCTGCAATCATACGGCAAAGCGTCACGTTTACCGTATTTAACGCTTTCATAAAGGTAGCGAAATCTTCGTCTTCTTTTACGATTTCATTATTTCCCGCCATACCGTTAGCAAGCACCACAACCATATCGTTAGTTGACGTATCCCCGTCAACACTAATCATATTGAAGGTGTTTTGAATATCACTCTTTAATGCTTTGGAAAGCATTTGTGAGGATATTTTTGCGTCGGTAGTGATAAACACGAGCATAGTTGCCATATTAGGATGAATCATACCGCTACCCTTAGCAATACCACCTATTCGGCAAGTTTTTCCGCCAAGCGAAAATTCAACAGCAACTTCTTTAACGGCAACGTCCGTCGTCATAATGGCTTCTGCTGCGTAATGTCCGTTATCTGCACTTAAACCTTGAACGAGTGGTTTAATTCCGTTTGCGATAGGTTCAATATTTAAGGGTTGACCGATAACACCCGTAGATGCAACCACCACGTCCTCAGGCTTAACCGAAAGTTCTTTTGAAAGTAAATCACTCATTTTTTCGGCAATTTCAATGCCGTTTGCGTTGCAAGTGTTTGCATTACCGCTATTGCAAATAATCGCTTGAGCAACACCGTTTTCAATGTGCTTTTTGGTCACGATTAATGGTGCGCCTTTAACCAAATTAGTTGTATAAACGGCAGCCGCCGTTGCGGGAACTTGACTATAAATAATCGCTAAATCTCTTTTTGTGCGGTTGTGACGAATTCCACAATGAATGCCGTTAGCACTAAAACCTTTTGCGGAACACACCCCGCCTTTAATAATTTCCATTTTATTCTCCTACGTTTAATCCGGTAGTTTCATCTATACCGAGTAATAAGTTCATATTTTGTATTGCAGCACCAGACGCGCCTTTACCCAAGTTGTCAAAGCGCGCACAAAGTATTATTCTTTGGTCGTTGCCGAAAACTGAAATTTCCATATCGTCACGCCCACGCATGCTCATTGAAGATAAAAATCCGTTTTCATCAGCGCAGTCTTTAAATTTAACCATTTTGCCGTTATATGCGTTTTTATAAATATCTTTAACGCCTTGAAGATTAGTTTTTAAATCTTTTGCAAATAGTGGAACGGCCACTTCCATTCCCCTATCAAAATCGGCAACTATGGGGCAAAAAATCGGTTGATTTTCTAAACCGCAAACGGCAACCATTTCGGGAAGATGTTTATGCGTTTGTGATAAACCGTATTGCCTTGGCGCACCGTAAAACACGGGTTTCTCTTCGCTTTCGTATTCGGCAATCATCTTTTTTCCACCGCCTGTGTATCCCGTAATAGAAAAACAAGATAAATTGATGCTTTTATCAATCACGCCTGCGTTTATAAGCGGTGAAACCAAAGCGATAAATCCACTCGCGTGGCACCCTGGGTTTGCAATCCTTTTTGATTTTACTATTTTATTTCTTAGCCCTTCTATTTCAGGAAAACCATATGCCCAATCGGCGTTCGTTCTATGCGCAGTAGACGTATCAATAACCTTAACGTTATCGTTTTCAATCAAAGAAACTGCTTCTATTGACGCTTGGTCAGGCAAACATAAAAACGCTACGTCGGCTTTATTTATAGCCTCTTTTCTTGCGTTAATATCCTTGCGTTTTTCTTCCGATAAAAGTATCAAGTTAAGGTCTTTACGCGCGGATAATCTTTCAACTATTTTTAATCCGGTAGTTCCTGCACTGCCGTCTATAAATACGTTATACATTTAACAATTTTTCCTTTACTAACTCTATTTGCTTGGCTACAGAATCTGGTGAAGTTCCGCCTTCTGAAACACGTTTTTTAACGCACGTTTCTAAACTGATTTCCCCGTATAAATCCATATCGAACAAATCACTATATTTTTTATATTCTTCAATAGAAAGCGTTTCTAAAACTTTACCGTTTTTAATGCAGTCTCCAACGATTTGCCCGCAAATTTTATAAGCAGACCTAAACGGCAAACCTTTTTTAACCAAGTAATCTGCAAGGTCGGTTGCGTTTATAAACCCTTTTTGTGATGCGGTTAGCATATTTTCGGTTAAGACTTTCATAGTTGCCACCATTGGCGCAAAAACGTCTAAACACATATCAACCGTGTCCGCACAATCGAAAACAGCTTCCTTATCTTCTTGCATATCTTTGTTGTAAGCAAGCGGTAAGCCTTTAAGCATTGTCAAAAGCGCGATTAGGTTTCCATATACCCTGCCCGTTTTACCACGCACCAACTCTGCCATATCCGAATTTTTCTTTTGTGGCATTATAGAAGAACCCGTGGTATATGCGTCAGAAAGTTCAACGAACTTAAACTCCCAACTTGACCATAAAATAATTTCTTCTGAAAACCTTGATAAGTGCATCATAAGGATAGAACAAGCAGATGCAAATTCCACGCAAAAATCTCTATCCGAAACACCGTCTATGCTATTGAGTGCAATTTGTGAAAAGCCTAATTTTTGTGCTTCAAAAACTCTATCCGTTTGATAAGTTGTGCCGGCTAGCGCACAAGAACCTATTGGGCAAACGTCAATTCTTTTTAGAACGTCACTGAACCTATCCAAGTCACGCAAGAACATCATTGCATAAGCCATAAGATGATGCCCAAAAGTTATAGGTTGAGCGCGTTGTAAATGTGTGTATCCAGGCATTATAGAAGATTTATGCTCTTCCGCCTTTGATAAAATTGCAAACAACAACTCTTTGATTTTTGCTTGAATTGAAAACGCACGGTCTCTTAAATACATACGCGTATCAAGCGCAACTTGGTCGTTCCTGCTCCTTGCGGTGTGAAGTTTTTTGCCTAAATCCCCTATCCTTGCGGTTAGCACTTGTTCAACGAACATATGTATATCTTCGCACGAAAAATCTATTTCGAGTTTTCCGCTTTCCAAGTCGGCAAGAATACCAGTAAGCCCATCGATAATCGCATCTACTTCTGCCTTGGTGATAATGTTCTTTTCACCAAGCATAGTCGCGTGCGCCACGCTTCCTAAAATATCTTGCTTATACATACGGCTATCAAATTTTATAGACGAATTAAAGTCGTCAGCAAGTTTATCGGTCACACCGTCCGTGCGCCCCGCCCACATTTTAGCCATTATAAATTTCTCCGTTTAAATTGAAATTGTCCTGCGCGGAAAAAAGCCCGTGCAGGACGAATATTTTTAATGCTTATTTATTCCCTTTGTCAACCATAGCGGCAACCTTAATTGGCAAACCGAAAAGATTGATAAAGCCTTCAGCGTCTTTTTGATTGTAATCACTTTCGCCGAAAGTTGCAATCTCTTCACTATAAAGTGAATCGGGACTCCATACGCCTGCATTTATCATATTACCTTTGTAAAGTTTTAAGCGAACTTTACCGTTAACTTTTTCTTGCGTTTTATCAACGAACGCGCCAAGTGCTTCACGTAAAGGCGTGAACCATTGTCCGTTATAAACGAGTTCACCGTAAGTCACGGCAAGTTTTTGTTTTTCGTGCATGGTGTATTTATCAAGACACAAAGTTTCTAAAACGCTATGTGCTTTGTATAAAATCGCACCACCAGGGGTTTCGTACACGCCACGGCATTTCATGCCAACCAAACGGTTTTCAACGATATCTAATAACCCTATACCGTTAGCCCCGCCAAGTTTATTGAGTGCCAAAATAATATTTTTTGCACTCATTTTCTTTCCGTCAAGCGCAACGGGTTTGCCTTGTTCAAACTCAATTTCAACGTAGGTAGGCTTATCGGGTGCGTCGATAGGTGAAACACCTAATTCCAAAAAGCCTTTCTTTTCGTATTGAGGTTCGTTGCCCGTATCTTCAAGGTCTAAGCCTTCGTGTGATAAGTGCCACAAGTTTTTATCTTTTGAATAGTTGGTTTCCCTATTTATTTTCAAAGGAACGTTATGCGCTTCGGCATAATCAATTTCTTCTTCACGAGATTTAATTGACCATTCACGCCAAGGAGCGATAATCGGCATATCGGGAACGAAATGTTTAAGGGTGAGTTCAAAACGAACTTGGTCGTTTCCTTTACCAGTACAACCGTGCGCAACTGCATCTGCCCCTTCTTTGATAGCAATTTCAGCAAGAGCTTTTGCTATACAAGGACGTGCGTGTGACGTACCGAGCAAATATTCTTCATAAATAGCACCGGCCTTAACGCAAGGAATAATATAATTATCAACGTAATCGTCGGTAAGGTCTAAAATGTAGCACTTGCTTGCGCCCGTTTTAATAGCCTTTTCTTCCAAGCCTTCAAGTTCGTCTGCTTGACCAACGTTGCCCGCAACGGCAATAACTTCACAATTATTATAGTTTTCTTTAAGCCAAGGAATAATGATAGACGTATCAAGACCACCTGAATACGCCAAAACAACCTTTTTAATATCTTCTTTTTTCATAACACCCTCCGTGTGAACTTTTAATTTCTTGCATATTATACAACAAGGAAAAAACTAAGTCAACAGTTTACACCCCATATTTTAATATTTTTATGAATATTTTATGTGAATATTTATTGCTTTTTGAATATTTACACAAATAATAAATATTTTATTGCATATTTTATATTTTATTCATTTTTTGATGATTTTTGCTTTTTATTTAGAATAAATAAAAGTGCGCAAGAGAATAAGTTTTTTCTCTTGCGCACGTTTTTCGTCGACCGCTAAAATTTGCTATTATTTATTTAAAATTTTTGCTTTTTCAGCCTTAAATTCTTCTTCGGTTAAAATTTTATCGTCAACGTAAGTTTTAAGTGTTTTTACCTTGCTGATATCTTCTTCAACCGTGCAAGTGCATTCGTTTTTACCCAATAATTCTTTTTTAATAGATTCATATTCGTCCGCACTTATAACTTCTTCATCTAAAAGCGCTTTGAATTTTTTAAGTTTTTCATAAGCGTCGTATTCACAAGTTAAATCGCAATTACTTTTTTTACTAAATAATGGACGGAAAAATTCAGTTTTCGCATTACCAAATTGAGCGTTGCGAATAATTTTAACGTCTAATAAACTGTTAAAACGAATATCGATTGCGAGCCAAACGAGTTGTAATAGAACAGGTCCTAAAAGTATGCTTAAAACCCCACCGATTAATGAACCGAATATAATATAATTTCCATAATCATCGCTTCTAAAAGACGTTGCAATTAAAACGATACCCGCAAGCACCGATACGCACATTAAAACGAATATTGCCACGTCAAGTATTCTTCTTACTAAATATAAAGACTTGTCATTTTTTTCAAACATTTTTATTCTCCTCTTTTGCTTGTGATTAATCACTAACACGGTCAACGTATTAAAAGTATATTCTAATTATAATTAGAAGTCAACTAAAAAAATCTAATTATTGTTAGAATATTATAAATTAATAGTGGAATATTTAAAAATGGAAGGAAAAAGATTTTTTTGCCCTTTAATCAACGAAAAAATATCAGACGCCGATTGCTATGACGTTTGTCTTGTTTCAAACAAAATGCTAAAGGCTTCTGCAATACCAGAATTGTTTACCCAAAAAGAAGATTTTCGTGAAATTTGTAAAAATTGTAAAAATCACAACATGGACTAAACGAATAGTAAAAGACCAAATTAAACATTACTCACGAAAATTGCATTCATTCATTTTTAGATAAATTTTTTCAAAAACAAAAATTAAAGAATAATTATGAATAGATTTAAGTTTAACGTAAAAGAATTAGGTGAAAAAATTAAATATTTAAGAAAGGACGCTGGAATCGGGCAAAACCAATTAGCAGAATACTTAGACGTTTCTAACGCATCAATAAGTTATTGGGAAACTGGCAAGCAGTTGCCCTCTGCCGAAGCCATATATAAACTTGCGGTGTTTTTCAACGTCCCCGCCGATTATTTGTTAGGAATATCCGATTAGAAATTAATTTAAAAAACATACGCCCCGTGCTTTCTGCACAGGGCGATTTTTCTTTTGTAATATTTTTTTTGTTTTAATTACATTTGTTGACCGCCGGTCACGTTAATTGCTTGACCAGTCATATAACTTGAATAATCAGATGCAAGGAAAACCATTGCGTTTTCAATATCTTCATATTCGCAAGAACGTTTCATAGGAACTTGGTTGATATATTTTTCCCTAACTTGTTCTTCAGTGATGCCTTGGTTTTGAGCGTATTGTTTAAATAAACTGTTAACCCAAAGTGGAGAATTCAAAAGGTTGCCAGGGCAAATGCAGTTTACCCTTACGCCTGCTTCTGCAAATTCAAGAGCCAAACTTTGAGTTAAACCAACGCCACCGAATTTACTTGCAGCGTAAGCACCGTTTTTAAAGCTACCTTTTCTGCCTGATTTAGAGTTGATTTGGATAATGCTTCCACTCTTTGCTTCAAGCATATAAGGTGCAAAAGCTTTAACCGTGTTAAAATATCCGTTAAGGTTGATGTTTGTCACCAAGCTAAACGCTTCAGGTGAAAGATTGAAAATATCACCACTTTTAACGATTGCAGCGTTGCAAATAAGAACGTCCACTTTACCCCATTTGTCGATAACTGCTTTTGCTGCTTCTTGAAGTTGGTCAAACTTAGTCACGTCAACGGCAAGCGCCATAGCGTCTTTAAGTTTGTTTGCAACTGCTTGCGCGCCGTCAAAGTTAATATCGCAAACGGCAACCTTGCAACCTTCTTTGTCAAGGCGGAGAGCAAGTGCTTCACCTAAACCTTGGCTTGCGCCCGTCACTACCGCAACTTTTCCTTGTAAATTGATTGTGCTCATTTTATAATCTCCTTAAAATAATTTTTTATTTAATTAAACGGTTTTTCTACCGATTAAAGCGTAATTTTTAATTCTGTCGCAAAGGTCGGGTGTTTGGCTAACGGTTTTTTCAGAAAACATACCGAATTCCACCCCTTTTTCACTTGAAATCGCTTCGTGTCCGATAAGCGCCCAAGTAGATTCGATTAAGTGCGAATATTCAGGCAAAGCAAGGGCATCACACGCAAACTTTTGACGGGGTGAATTAACGTCTTCCCCACTAATTTCAAAAAGTCCGTTTTCTTTAAGCAACTTTCCAAGCCTTTGAAGTTGGGCGGGAGTATTGCGCGTTGGCATATACGCACACGCCAAAAAGCCTGACTTTTTAATTGCGGTTATAAGTTCGGGCAAAAAATCGTCTTCAAACTTTTGCGCCTTTTTATCACCCGTCACGCTGTCCCCAACGTCACCTAAATATGCGTAAGCGGGGATTGCGCCAAACTCTTTTGCTTTTTTAACGAATTCTTCGGCATCGGGCATTTCTTCATCAGCATCTATATAGAAAAACGCCGTGTCCGCTTTTAAAACGCCCAACAAGTCGTAAAGGAAATGTTCGTTTTTGTTGTCTATCAAAAACCCTTTTATTTTATCTGAAACTTTAAGCCCTAAATCGTTTTCTAAAAAAGCGATAAGTTTTTCCGTTCTATTAAACTTGTTTTCTAATTTTACAGCCAAAGCGTAAAGCAAATGCCTTTCCGTGACGCTACCACCGTCTTTTGCTTCAGACAAAGGAAGAACGTCTTTTTCAAAATCAAGCGTGACGCCAAACTTTCCAAACTTATCTGAAATAAGTTTACACATCTTAGCATCGCGTTCGTTTCTCTTTTTGCGATAAGGCGCAAGATATTCGTTAAACGCCTTTACGTTTTGTTTAGGTATACCGTGTGCAGCCATATAGATACATTCTGCTTGGTCTGGGTGGTTCATTTTGCCAAACCCTTTGTTATATTTACACCTAACTTCGACACCACACGTTGAGCCTAAACCCAAAATCTCACACGCTTTTTTGAATTCTTCAACGCCAGATAAACTGTCGTGGTCCATAATCCCTGCACTCGTAAGCCCCGCGCGATATGCCATATACGCCGCCTTAGTTGGTGAATATGGCGAAAACGAATAAATTGTGTGAATATGGTTATTCGCGTCGTTATCACGGCGAACGGGTTTATCTTTTTCAATTTTAATCAATTCTTCAAGCGCGCTAAGCCTTGATAGAGCAGTTCCACCGTTAAGTTTTTTTATAAGTTCAGTTTGCATTTTCCTTCTCCGTACACCTTAAACGTTAAATCAATAAAATTATAACTAATTTTAACCTTTTCGTCAAGTTGTTTGTGTAAGCAAAAAAAATAGAACACGCATACTTGAAAGCGTGCAGTTTTATCGTCAAAAATAATCATAAATAAACACAAATGAACAAACGTAAAGAAAACGTCCTTTAAAAAGAAAAAGCCCCTTAACCGCTTGGTTAAGAGTCCCCTACTGATAGGTAAAATTTACCAAATCAATTTTGCTTAAAACTCGCTTTTATTAAAAGACATCAAAACTATAAAATCAGCATTTAAATCTTTAACGAATTTTTCGCAACTTTTAAAGAACTTTTTCATTGTAAACCTCCTTTTGCGCAAAATTTATTTGGCGCGATTTTTATCTTAAAATCTTTTGTTAGGAAAACAACAAAAATATTAAGTTTTAATTTAATCAAGTCATTGATTTCAACCGCATTATACTCTTATAAAAAATATAAGTCAACACTTTTATCACACTTTTTTAAAAGTTTTTTATTAATTTTTTATTTTGAGATTAAACAACCTAAAATGTTAATTTTTAACACATTTTTCTTATAATTGCATAAATATGTATAAATTTATGTGAATTTTTTTCACAACCTAAAAACGTAAAAGCCACCTATTTTTAGGTGGCTTTTAAACTCACTTTTATTTTCTAACTGCACCGTTTCCGGTTATTATATATTTCCAAGTGACCAAAGCATCAAGGCCCATAGGTCCACGCGCGTGCATTTTTTGAGTGCTTATTCCGATTTCCGCACCAAGCCCGAACACAAACCCGTCGGTAAAGCGAGTTGACGCGTTGTGATAAACTGACGAAGAATCTATTTCATTTATAAACTTAGTTGCGTTTTCTTTATTTTCAGTCACAATTGATTCAGAGTGATGGGTGCTATGCTCGTTTATATGTGCTATTGCTTGCTCTAAACTATCAACCGTTTTAACTGAAATTTTTGCCGAACCGTACTCGGTGTAAAAATCTTCTTCGGTTGCATACAAAAGATAAGGATAACCGCTTAACGTTTGGTATGCGCGTTCGTCCGCACGTATTTCCACTTGTTTTTCTTTAAGTTTTTCAGCAATAATGGTTAACGCGCTCAATTCGTCTTTATGGATAACGATAGATTCACACGCGTTGCACACGCTATAGCGTTGAGTTTTGGCGTTAAAAATTATTTCGCTTGCCATTTGGGCGTTTGCGCTTTTATCAACGTAAACGTGGCAGTTGCCCGAACCCGTTTCAATAATAGGAATTGTTGAATTTTCAACCGCAGTTTTTATAAGTGACGCACTTCCACGCGGAATAAGTAAATCTACGTATTGATTGAGTTTCATAAACTCGGTGGTGGTTTGGCGCGAAGTGTCTTCGATAACGCAAATTGCGTTAGGGTCAACCCCCGCATTTGATAACGCGCCTTTTATAACCTTAGCTATTGCAACGTTAGAACGAAGAGAATCGCTCCCCCCTTTCAATATAACCGCGTTTGCAGTTTTAAAACAAAGAGCAAAAGCATCTGCCGTCACATTAGGGCGTGATTCGTAAATAATTCCAATAACACCGAAAGGCGCGGTAATCTTTTTAACGTCTATACCCTGTTCTTTATTTTTATAAGAATAAACCGTTTTACCAAGCGGGCTTTCTAACTGCGCCACTTGCTCTAAGCCAACAGCCATTCCTTCGATAACTTTATCCGTGAGTTTAAGCCTATCGATAAACGCGTCGCTTACGCCTTTTTTTACACACGCTTGGATGTCAACGGTGTTTTCTTGCATAATATAATCAGCATTTTCACGCAAAGCCTTAGCAACGCCAACTAAAACGGCGTTCCTTTTTTCATCGGATAATTTGTTTAGTTGCGCACTTGCTATTTTTGCATTTTTACCAAGAGAAATTAAATCAATCATTTTGTTTGCCTTTTTTGAAAATCTTATTTACCGCGTTTTTCAGTTTGTTTTTAACCGCTTCCCTAAGGTGAAAACTTTTAAGCACGCGTTTGCGCTTTTTTTCGTTTCCAAACCAATCGTTTACATTTTTAATATACTTTGGGTCGTTAACGTCAACGTATTTTTTACCACGATAAAAACCTATCATTACGCCGAAAACGTTTTCTTCTTTAACTTTTTCCAAAGAAAACTGACTATCGCCACACATCATATAACCGTCGTCAACAACTTGCATAACTCTATGCAAAACGAAAGTGTTTTGCCCGCGAACGTATAACGCAACGTCAAACTTATCAAGACGTTTGGTTTTTGCCTTAACTATTACCGATTGCTTGCGATTTTTTAGGGTGGGCCACATACTGTTTCCACCTGGCACGAACGCAATAACGTCGTTCTTTTCTATTTGTGTTTTATAATCTGAAAGGTTTCGCATATAATTTCTAGGCTTCCTCAAATCCCTTTATTCCGATAACCCCTTCTACGGGCAACGAGAATATTACGCCGTGAGCATCTGTGTTAGAACCTGCTTTTTGCATAATTGCGTGCATAATAGCATCTCTATTCTCACGCTTAGCAACTATATAAACCATTTCCTTTTCATCACTAATTGAAACGCCGAAGAATTTTGCAATTTCTGCACCCGTACCTTTTGCTTTAACAACCGTTCCGCCACTTGCACCGGCACTTCTTGCAGCATCCATAACTACGCCCGTATTTCCTTTATCAACCACCGTAATTATAAGAACAGATTTGCTTTCTTTTTCCATAACGTTCTCCTTTTTTTCAACGCTAGCGTCTCCCGTAAAATATTTTAACGACGAAACGCCCCCCAAACTATCCATTGCGATAAACAACGCTATGCCGTTGCCAACCGCATTTATGTTCATTTCTAATAAAAGCCCTTTAACCAACTCGCCTATTTGGTCTTCTTTAATAACCGTTTCAAACATAACTTTTTCGGTTTTTTCAAGACTGAAATAATTAAGTATGGTGTCCGTTGCCGTTCCGTTGCACAGTTTACTTAAAACCCCTTTAACGCCCTGTCGGTTAAAAAACTCAAGATATTGCTCGGCGTATTCGCGCTTAGTTATCGCTATTAAATATTTTAATCCCAGCATAATTTTCTCCTTAACCGATAATTTCTTCTGTGACAGTTTGCACTGCTTTTTCTTTCTTTTTGAGTTTTTGAGTTTTAATTCTATAAATCAAACCTAAAATTTGTATAGCAATAAGAGGTGTCATTGCAACCATCGCCACAACGCCAAAACCTTGGGTTGCAACGTTTCCACCACTTGCCTTACATACGCCAAGCGCAAGCGGAAGCAAGAAACTTGCCGTCATAGCACCAGACGCTACGCCACCCGAGTCAAACGCAATAGCCGTAAATATATTTGGAACGAAAAAGGTTAAAAAAAGCGCAATTAAATATCCCGGTATCAAGAAATACATTATCGGAATATTAAGCACTATTCTAAGCATAGCAAGGCCAACGGAAACAGCAACGCCTAACATAAGGCTTATTCTAAGTGCTTTTTTAGGAATAGCACCCGAAGTGATTTCATAAACCTGCTTAGTTAAAACGTGCACGGCAGGTTCTGCCGCAACCACGAAATAACCTATTACCATACCAATAGGCACCACAATCCAATTATAATCAAGGCTACCTAAGACTTCACCTAAATAACTGCCCACGGGCAAAAATCCAACGTTCACGCCAAGCAAGAAGAACACCAACCCAACGTAAGTATAAAGCACGCCGATTAAAATTCTAATAAGTTCGCTCTTCCCCGTTTTATGCCCGAAAATACGGAATATAAAATAAAAGGCAACTATGGGCAAAAGTGCAATTCCAACTTCTTTCATATAGTGTGGAAGCGCAACTAAATAAGAATCTAATAAAACTTTTGAATTTGCAGGTGGAATAACTATATTATCAGAAACGGCAAAATTATCAGGCTTAAAAATAATGCCCAAAATCATCACCGCAATAATAGGGCCAACCGAACACAAAGCGGTTAAACCAAACCCGTCGTTTTCAGCACCTTTATCGCTACGCATTGAAGCAACGCCCGTGCCGATTGCTATAATGAACGGCACACTCATAGGTCCTGTGGTCACCCCACCCGAATCAAATGCAAGTGGAACGAACGTTTCGGGAACGAAAAATGATAAAGTGAAAACAACCGCATAGCAACCGATTAGAAGATAAGAAAGGTTTATCTTTAAAACTATTCTTAAAAATGCTATAACTAAAAATACGCCAACCCCAACGCCAACCGTTATAATAAGCGTCCATTTATCAATTGTTTGTTCGAGTTGAGTTGCCAAAACGGTTAAATCCGGCTCGGATATAGTGATTAAAACACCCACGATAAAGCACACCAAAACAATTATCCAAATCTTTTTAGACCGCATAACCGTAGTACCAACGTATTCACCAATAGGCGTCATAGCCGTGTCTGCGCCCAAGGTAAAAAGCCCCATACCGACAATTACCAAAAACGCACCTAAAATAAAGGAAAGAAAAGTTCCACTATCAATAGGCACTATTGTAAAACATAACGCCAAAACGATAAGTGTTATAGGCAAAACTGAAGAAAAGGCTTCTTTAACTTTTTCATTGATAATAGTCTTATCCGCGCGGATAAAATTAACTCGCTTGCCCATAAATCTCTCCTTTTTAAACATTTAGTTAAGTATAACAAAATATCGGGTGTTTGTCAACACCCGACACATTTTATAAATTAAAGTATACGTTTTATTTCTAAA
The DNA here is from genome assembly GCA_015055725.1 of Clostridiales bacterium. Classification (GTDB taxonomy): domain Bacteria; phylum Bacillota; class Clostridia; order Christensenellales; family Borkfalkiaceae; genus UBA1259. The sequence continues at coordinate 27,531 of SVHO01000006.1, forward strand.
AGTGAATTAACCAAATAATCATAGTTTTTTTCTTCGGGAACGGCTAGGCCAAGATGGTTATACCAAATGGTTTTCATACCGAAATCGTGCGCACCGCTAATGTCGGCGGTGAGAGAATCGCCAATCATAACCGTTTCACACGGTAAATCTCCGCCAAGCTCATCAAAACATTTTTCAAAAAATTGACGTTGTGGTTTAGAAAAACCAACGTTTTCTGATACGAAAATTTTGTCAAAATATTCTAATAATCCCGCTATCTTTAATCTATTCACTTGCTGTGCGTAAATAGAATTACTCGCAACGCACAAACGGTATTTTTTAGAAAGATATTCTAAAAGTTCCTTTGCCCCGTCAACGCGCTCCGCAACGTTATGTATAGTCTTTCTAAACTCACTTTCAATATCCGAAAAAGGCACGTCCGTTTCAATTTTTAAGGCTTCTAAAACCTTCTTAAACCTAATTTTGTAAATACCTTCTCTAGTTAATTCTCCCTTTTCCACTAAATCCCAAAGGCTATCGTTTACGCGAAAAAAAGTGGGGGCATATTCTTCCTTAAATTCAATGCCGTTATTTATAAAAGCGTTTTTAAGCGCAACCTTCCCACACTTTCTAAAACATATAAGCGTGTTATCAATATCTAAAAAAACAGTTTTAATCATTAGTTTACCCTTAAATTTATTTTATTTCACGCTTGCCGTCAATTTTAATATATAATAACCCAACAGACAAAACGAACGCTAAAAACAAAATCACCCAATAAAACACGCCTACCACGAAAGGTGGCTGTCCACCAAAGCCAAACACTCCAACGGGGGAATAATAATTCATGAAAAAATATGGGTATGCGTGTCCCCTGCCAAAATCTACGCCGGCAAGACAAAACACACTTGTTATCGCAAAATAAATAAGCGGTGGAAGTATGCTATAAAACAAATGTTTGCCCGTTAATTTTTTCGATTTTGGTTGAATAAAAAAATCGATTATAGCGAGTACAGGAACGACCACGTGCAATAAAATGCTCCAAACAGACCAAGCGTTATACCCTTCTTTATATGAAAATGGTGCAAGCAAGGCACAAAAAACAACTCCCGTGACTGTTATTGAAACGGTGAATATATAATTGCAAACGCGTAGCGATTTTTTAAAATCTTCTCCATTTTTTAATAGTGGTGATAAAAGATATAAAAAGTGAGCCACCCCTATCCATAAATTAGATTGCAAGGTAAAATATAAAAGCCTATATTGCCAACCCTTATAACCGTCTTGCTTAGCGAACACGAAAGATAAAATAACCCCTATAAGCGTTGCAATAACGATAATAAACTTGTTTATATAAGTTAACTTTGCTCTATCTAATTTCATAAAACCTAACCGCCTTTCTCTTGTTATTATACACCATAAATTAAAAATATAACAGCAAAATAAATCAGTTGTGTTAATTTTACTTGTAAAAGATAAAAAAATGTGTTAATATAATTAGGCTTTGGAGACGTAGCTCAGCTGGTTAGAGCGCTTGCTTGACATGCAAGAGGTCATAGGTTCGAGCCCTACCGCCTCCACCATACAAAAATCACCGATGCGAAAAGCATCGGTGATTTTTTAATTTTTATTACTTAAAGATTTTTTCGGATAAATTTTTGATATAATCAACCGAATGGAAAAGCTCGTCAAAATTTTGATAGTCGCTTTTATAAACTTCAATCAAGAACGCTCCGTTAAACCCAACGTCACGTAGCCTTGATAAAACGTCGTAAAAATCGGTTGCGCCAACGCCTGGCAAGCACATCTCGCCCGTATCTTTAACGTCGGATAAATGCGCAGTCACTATATCTTTACCCATTTCGGTTATATAGTCTCCGTAAAAAATTCCACTTTGACGCGCTTGCTTAATGTCAAACGTTGCTTTAAGTTCGGGTACGTGCTTTCTTAACTCGTTAAAAAAACCAACGTAATTATAATATCCCCAATGCACGTTTTCATATGCAAGCGTCACTCCGTATCTTTGAGTGGTGGAAAGTATATCGCGCGTAATTTTCCCAACGCGATTAAAATCAATCTTGAACGGGGTTTTCTTAAACCTTGCGCCCCCGTGAAAAGTATAATATTTTGCACCGATTATATTTGCAACTTGCATAGTATCTTCAAGCAACTTAAACGAATCGGCCTTTGCCCTTTCGTTTACGCTATAAAGCGTTGGTTCAAACTGAGTAGTCAACGTATGAACCGAGTGAACTTGGATTTTTCCCTTCACGCTTTTTAATAACTCGCCGAATTCTTTTTTATATTCGCAAAAAGATTCTAAAAAAACTTCAACGCAGTCAATATTGCTTTTGCTTAAAAATTCTAATGCGTCTTCGGTGGGCATACGCCCGAATAGTGACGCGGTTGATATTCCCGTTTGCATTTTTATCCTTAAATTTCAGGTTCAATAAGCCCTAAATCTCCATCGTTGCGCAAATAAAGAACTTGCACGGTGTTTGTTTTTGCTTCCAAGAAAACGTAAAAGGCGTGGCCCAAAAGTTCCATTTCGTCAATGGCTTCTTCAACCGTCATAGGCGTAAGTTTAAATTTCTTTTCCTTAACTATTTCGCCTTTTTTCTCTTCTCTATCGGCAGTTTCAAAAACGGCAACGTCACGATAAGCACTATTTTTTTGGTGTTTATCAAACTTAGTGCGGTGTTTTCTAATTTGCCCTTCAAGTTTAGGAACAACAACGTCTAAATTGTCGTAAAAATTCGCGCTTGACGCAGTTGCCCTAACGAATTTGCCCGCATAGTCGAGCATAACTTCGGTGGTAAAAAGCGACGCTTCTTTCTTAAAACACACTTTAACTTTAACGTCGTCACCAACAAAATATTTGTCTAACTTAGAAAGTTTTTGAGTGGTAATTTGCTTTAAGCGTTCACTAACTTCATAATTCCTACTTGTAATTTCTAATTTCATAAATTCACCCCCTTATATAATAATACGCCACTCAAAGCCGAATATCCTTTTTTGAGTGGCGCATTTTTATTAAGATTTTATAAAAATAAACTCTTTATCTTTAGCGTCTATCGTCACGGTTTTTCCGTTAGTTAAATCGCCTTTTAATATTTCTTCGCTAAGTTTATCTTCGATATAGCGCTGAATAACACGTTTTAACGGGCGCGCGCCGTAGTTTGCATCGTATCCCTTTTCGGTTATAAGGTCCATAGCATCGGGGGTTATTTCCATTTTTACTTCCATAACTGCAAGGCGTTTTCTTAAACTTGAAAGTAAAATTTCAGCAATTTTTGCAGTATCTTCTTTTTCAAGTTTGTGGAAAACAATAATATCGTCGATACGATTTAAGAACTCGGGGCGGAATTTTTCCCTTAACGCTTCCATATACCTATCGCACATATTATCATAATCGGCTTCTTTACTTGCCGTAAATCCTAACGTTGCTTTTTTAGAAACTTCGGTTGCGCCAACGTTTGAAGTCATTATAATTATACAGTTTTTAAAACTTACCACTCTTCCCTTGCTATCGGTTAATCTACCGTCGTCAAGTAGTTGCAACATAATATTAAATACGTCTGGGTGAGCCTTTTCAATTTCGTCAAATAAAACCACCGAATATGGTTTTCTTCTAACCTTTTCGGTTAATTGCCCCGCTTCGTCAAAACCAACGTATCCGGGAGGCGCACCAACCATTTTAGAAACCGAGTGCTTTTCCATATATTCACTCATATCAACACGAATAATATTGTTTTCGTTTCCAAAAACGGTTTCGGCAAGTGCTTTTGAAAGTTCAGTTTTACCCACGCCCGTTGGACCAACGAAAATAAACGAACCAACAGGTCTATTCGGGTCTTTTAGCCCTGCCCTTGCACGGCGAATTGCATCTGACACGGCGCGAACGGCATTATCTTGCCCTATAACTCTTTTATGCAAAACGTCTTCTAAATCAAGAAGTCTTTGCGCTTCGGTTTGAGTTAATTTAACCACGGGAACGCCCGTCCAGTTGCTAACTACTTTCGCGATATCGTCCGTGGTTAAGGTTAACCTTTCGCGATTTCCGCTTTGTTTGCTTGCCGTTGCACGTATCTCTTCAAGTTCTTTATTGACTCTTTCGATATCCTTATTTATCTTGATTGCGCGTTCCAAATCGTCACGACGGATAGCGTCGCTTTTTTGAGCGGTAAGTGCGGAAAGTTCCATTTCCTTTTGCTTAGCACCCGCAGGTGAATTATAACTGTCAAGCCTAACCCTTGAAGACGCTTCGTCAATAAGGTCGATAGCCTTATCAGGCAAAAACCTATCCGTTATATATCTATCGGATAGTGAAACCGCCGCCATGATAGCGTCGTCAGGAATAGTCACGCCGTGATGCGATTCATATTTATCGCGCAAGCCTTTAAGAATTTCAACCGTTTCGTCAACGCTTGGTGCATCGACCGTGACGGGTTGAAAACGGCGTTCTAAAGCCGCGTCTTTTTCAATATATTTTCTATATTCGTCAATAGTGGTTGCACCAATAGTTTGAAGTTCGCCACGTGAAAGCATAGGCTTTAAAATATTTGCGGCATCCATATTCCCTTCGCCCGTGCTACCAGCACCCACGATATTATGAATTTCATCAATAAACAAAATAATTTTTCCGTTTTGTTTAACGGTATCTATAGCTTTTTTAAGTCTTTCTTCAAAGTCACCGCGATATTTTGCACCTGCAAGCATACCTGCGATATCTAACGAAAAAACAATTTTATCGGCAAGAAGTTCGGGAACGTTTCCTTTAACTATTGCTTGCGCAAGTCCTTCAACCACCGCACTTTTACCAACGCCCGGTTCACCTATCAAAACGGGATTGTTTTTAGTGCGCCTTGAAAGAATTTGAATAACCCTATCAATTTCGTTTTTTCTACCGATAACGGGGTCTAACTTACCTTCTTCGGCTTGTTTGTTTAAGTTAACGCCAAATTTTCCAAGTTCGCCTAAGTCATCCGTTTGACCTTTCTTTTGTTCGTTTTTTGCGCCTTTTTTTATAGGTTGGCTCGTTCCAAACGCCCTTGCAAAAACGCTATTATCTTCTTGTTCAGGTTCATCATCTTCTTGCTCGTTAAAATCACCGAATAACGTTTCGGCAAGCCCTTCTGCAACTGCGGAAACGTTTACTTTAAGTGCTTTTAAGATTGCCACGGCAACGCTGTCGTTATCAATTAAAATAGCGAGTAAAAGGTGTTCTGTTCCAACGTATCCTGCGCGTGCTTTTAATGAAATTTCAACCGCGTTTTCGAAAAGCCTTTTAGTGCGTGCGGTAAACATATTGCCCGTGATGACGGTGTTTTTATCAACGGTTTTTTGAAAGAGATATAAAAACCTATCGTTATCAACCCCTTCTTCGCGCAAAATTGACGCCGCCCTACCGTCCGTGACGTTAATAAGCCCAAACAAAATATGTTCACTACCTATATATCTGCAACCGTATCTTTTAGCAAGTGCGGTTGCATATTCAATAACTTGATTTACGTTTCTTGAAAAAGTTTCGTAATACATAACTCCTCCTTTTGCAATCTAATATTTAAGTTTTAACAATTTTTTGCCAACTAATTCAGCACGATATAAATCTCTATCGGTTGTAGATAATTTTTTGCCGTATTGGTCGCAAATATTAGCAGGTCTTGCATTTATAATCAAATCGTCTATACTGCTGATATCTTTGACGTTTATTAACCCCATAATTGCGCCGAGTTTTACGTTAGCAATAAGGGATAAAAACTCGCCATAACTTAAAAACACGGCGTTAGTTAGCACCCCGAACGCTTTTTTAGCCTTATCCATCGTTTTAAGTTGATTGCGCGCGTAAAGTCGTTCCATTTCGTCGCGCTCGGCACGGCAAATATTTTCAACCGCACTTTCAACTTCGCGAATAATTTCGTATTCAGAAACGCCCAAAGTGACTTCGTTGCTTATTTGATACATATATCCCTCGGCATTACTGCCTTCGCCGTAAAGACCGCGAACGGTGAGGCCAAGTCGCTTAACTTCTTGTATCAGCGCACTTATCTTTCCACTTTCGGTAAGAGCAGGTAAAAACATCATAACCGAAGCGCGTAGACCCGTTCCTAAATTTGTGGGGCATGCGGTTAAATATCCCAACTCGCAGTCGTAGGCTAAGTTAAGGTTTTTATCCAAATCGTCGTCAATCTTATCAAGCCTTTTGAACGCTTCAGTTAAGTTTAACCCTTTCATAAAGCACTGTTCACGGATAACGTCTTCTTCATTAACCATAACTGAAATGCTTTCATCTTGATTGATTAAAACTGCGCCACCCGAACGGTTATCTATAAGATTTTGGCTAATCAAATGCCTTTCCTTCATGGCCTCCAACTTTATATCGCTCATCTTAGACATAAAATAAAGGTTAAAGGTGTCCGCCTTAACAAGCGCGCGATTAACTTTTTTAACTATCTCGTGTGCGACGAGCGGGTCGTTTACTCTAAAAGGATAACCGCTTAAATTCCTTGCTAAACGCACGCGCGACATAATGATGTTTCCCGAATAAATTTCGGAGTTAAACTCTTTCATTAAAGCAGTCCCCTCCTTTTAAGTTCTTCAGTGAGCGCAATAAGTTCCTCTGAAAGCGATTTTATGCGCGAAAATCTGCCGTCAAGCGTAGCGTCTTCTTTTTCCTTAATTAGCCGTTCGTAATCTTTTAATAATTCACGGTCAACATTCGCAATCTTCGGCATTTTGCCCGTGTGAACTCTCGCCCCATGAACTTTTTTCAAAATGGAAGCGATTTCTTGCTCAAAAGCGTCATAACACTCTGGGCAACCGAGCATATAAGTGCGGTAAAATTCACTAAGTTTAGTTCCGCAATTTTTACAAATCTTGTCGTACATATTAACCGATATCAATTAAAGAGTTTTTGCAAGTTCTTTTATGTATTCTTTGGTGTCTTCACCAATTTCTTTACTTCTTAAAGCGTATTCAACGTTTGCGCGAATATAACCGAACTTATCGCCAACGTCATAACGGACACCTTCAAAACAGCTTGCAAGAAGGTCACCACGTTCGGCAAGTTCGTCAAGCGCGTCAGTCAAATAAATTTCATTTCCGTGCGGTTGAAGCTTTTTAAGCATACCCATAACTTCGCCCGATAAAACGTATCTTCCGATTATCGCGTTGTTTGAAAGGGCTTCGTTAACGCTTGGTTTTTCAACGATTTTATCAACGGTCATAACGCCGTCTTCTTCATCTTTAATGCCGATATTTCCGTATTTAGACACGTCGTCACCAAAAACTTCCATAGTCGCAATAACACTCTTTCCCGTCTTTTCATAAATTTCTGCAAGACGTTTAATGCAAGGTTTATCGTTTTCGCCTGCATAGATAAGTTCATCACCTAAAAGAAGAGCAAAAGGCTCGTCTTTAACAAGTGGTTCTGCACATAAAATAGCACCGGCTAAGCCGTTTGCAGTTTCTTGCACCACAAAACTAACGTTAAAACTACCCGTCTTTTTCTCAATTTCGTAAAGAGCGGTTTTGCCATCTGATAAAAGCCTTTTAGAAAGTTGTTCGTTAGGCGTAAAGTGGCGTTTAATAACGTCTGAATCAGGGCTAACCACGATAATTATATCTTCGATACCCACCGATTCTAATTCTTCTGCGATAAACTGAATGGTCGGTTTATCAAGCACGGAAAGCATTGGCTTTGGCACGGCCTTAGTGATTGGTAAAAACCTAGTTCCAAGCCCCGCTGCCGGTATAATTGCTTTTTTAAGTTGTTTCATAATCCCTCTTATTTAAAACTTTTCTCTTCTAAATCTTTAATTTTTTGAACTCTGCGAGCGTGCCTTTCGTCACCACTAAAATCGGTGAAAATAAACGCATCAACTATTTCAAGCATAAGTCCAGGCCCAACCACGCGTTCACCTAAAGCCATAACGTTTGCGTCGTTATGAAGCCTTGTCATCTTTGCGGAAAACACGTCGTGACAATGTCCGCAACGGATACCTTTAACTTTGTTTGCAACTATGCTCATTCCAATACCCGTTCCACAAAACAAAATACCTTTATCACATTCACCGTTTGCAACTGCGTTTGCAACTTTTAAAGCGTATTCGTTATAGTCGGTTGAAGTTTTATCATAGCACCCAAAGTCTACGTATTCAACACCTTTTTTTTCAAGGTAGTCGATAAGCACGGGTTTTAAGTTAATTCCACCGTGGTCACAGCCAATAGCAATTTTCATTTTAGTTTTCTCCTTTAACAGCCAAAATTTTATTTAATATAATATTGCACGCATCTTCTAACTGATGCGAAGTTTCCATATATACGGATAAACTTGCGCCGTAAGGGTCAATCACGTCGCTAAGTCCCGTCAGTTCGGCAACCGTGTAAACGTTTTCAAAATTCGCAATTTGATATTTATGCCCCGCCGTCATGCAAATAACCATCGTGGCTTTTTCTATTGCCTGAACTGTTAACTGTTTAGATTTAAAGCCCGTGGGTTTATACCCCAAATTTTTAAGTGCGAGCGCAGAATTTTTGCTCATCTTTTGTCCATCAGTTGCAGAAAGCCCCGCACTACTTACCTTAATATCCGTAATCCCTGCGAGTTTTAATTTATTTTTTAGAATTATTTCTGCCATCGGGCTTCTACAAGTGTTGCCCGTGCAAACGAAAATTATATTTTTCTTTTTCATCCGCAAGACTTCCTTAAACGGTTCATTATGCCCATATTAACACCCTTTTCATCAGGCATAGCAACTGCAATTATAAGCGTTGCTTTTCTTTCGCCTTCAAGAAGTTTATCGTATAAATTAGACGCGATTTTTTCGGGAGTGTCCCCTAAAAGCAATAAGTTCACTCCTTTAAGTTTTTCACCAACGTGGTCGGCACACATAACGAAAGGTTTGCCACCGCAGTCGATTTCTTCTTGATATGCTTTTTTAACTAAATCCAATTCCTTTTCTTCAAACAAAGCCGTTTTACAATTAGGGCGGTAATGCTTATACTTAACGCCGGGGGATTTAACTCTATCCCCTTCTTTATGCTCGGCAATTAAGCATTTTCCAACCACTTCTTCAATCATTTCTTTAGTGACTAAGCCTGCACGCAAAATTCGTGGAATTTCACCCGTCACGTCTAAAACGGTGCTCTCTATCCCACCCGTACATTTTCCGCCGTCAAGTATAAGTGGAATTTTGCCGTTTAAGTCGTTATAAACGTGCTCCGCCGTGACGGGACTTGTGTGCTTTGAAAGATTTGCACTTGGCGCAACCACAGGCATATCAACGGCTTGTAAAAGTTGTTGGCAACCTTGGTGAGAAGGTATCCTAACCGCCAAAGTATCGCCACCGCAAGTCGCTTCGTCACAAACCACTCTTTTGCTTTCAAAAACCAAAGTCAAAGGACCGGGCGTAAATTTTTCTATAAGCTTATAAACGTAATCGTGCTTAACTAAAACAAGTTTATCTAAGTCGTAATGCTTGTGCACGTGTGCAATCAATGGATTGTCAGACGGTCTACCTTTTATTTCAAAGATTTTTTTAACCGCCTCTGGCATCGTTCCAACGCCTGCAAGACCGTAAACGGTTTCGGTTGGCATGCCTATAACACCGCCATCAAGCAAAATCTTTTTTGCACTTTCAACGCTTTGTTCGTCTACACTCTTAATTAGCGTTTGCATATTAAAAAATTTCGTCGTCAATAGACTTAAAGACGGGTTGTTCGTCTTGTTCTTCTTGACCTTGTTCTTCTATCTCGTGTTGCGGTAAATCTTCATACCCTGAAACGTTTGCAGAGTGATTTTGAGTTTTTCCATCAAAATCGTCTGGTTCACCCGTTTCTTCGTTTAGATTTAAGAACTTAGTGCATTCGCCCTTAAAGTAAAGTTTAACCATACCAGTTGGGCCACTTCTATGTTTTTCAACCAAAATTTCAGCAACGTTCTTTTGAACTTTGCCTTCTGCAATTTCTTTTTCGGTTGCGCTTTTATCAGGCCTATGTATAAACATAACGATATCTGCGTCTTGTTCGATAGCACCCGATTCACGAAGGTCAGAAAGTTGCGGTCTTCCCTTTCTCGTTTCCACCGCACGTGAAAGTTGTGAAAGTGCAAGAACTGGCACGTTGATTTCTTTTGCTAAAATTTTAAGGTTTCTTGAAATATCCGTAATTTCGTTTTGACGGCTATCGCTATTTCTCGTTTTATCAGGCGTCATAAGTTGCATATAGTCGACCATAACGAAGTCTAACCCAAAACGGCTTTTAAGTCTACGGCACTTAGAAATAAGTTCGCGTGGACGGATAACGGCTGAATCGTCAATAAAAATTTTAGCGTTTGAAAGTTTTTCGCGAGCCTTAGCGATTTTAAGCCACTCCGTCTTATTCATTTTGCCTTTTTTAGCGTTTTCCATTGAAACGCCCGCAACAGAACAAAGCATTCTTTCGGTTAATTGTTCTTTTCCCATTTCAAGCGAGAACACCGCGCAAGAATAACCTTGCATTGCAACGTTTTCAACAATATTCATTGCAAAAGACGTTTTACCAACGGCAGGACGCGCAGCAAGAATCATAAGGTCACTATTATGTAAGCCGTTTATAAGATTATCTAACCCCTTAAAGCCCGTTTTAATGCCTTTAAGGCTCGTCTTATCGTTTGTGAGTTGGTCAAACTTACTCATAACGTCAGGTAAAACGCTTCCTATTTTAACCATTTCACTCGTATCGGCGTCGTTTGAAATATCGTAAACGGTTTTTTCGGCAAAAGATAGCGCGGAAGTTTTGTCAACACTCTTTTTGCACTCGTCTATAATTTCTGCCGAACCCTTAATCAATCTACGCAACAAACTATCTCTCGTCACTATATCTAAATATCTTTGATAGTTTGCAGACGACGGCATAACCATAGTTAATTCAGTTATATATGAAATTCCGCCTGCTTGTTCTAAGACACCTTGTTTTTCAAGCATATCGGTTAAAGTCACTAAATCAACGGGTTGGTTTTTCTTGATAATTTCTTCCATCGCGTTGAAAATATATTTATGTGATTCTGCGTAAAAATCTTCTTCTTTCAAAAAAGCCGCCACTTCAACTTGAATACGCGTGTCAAGCAACAAACACCCTAAAAGTGCTTGTTCTGCTTCTAAACTGTGTGGCATATCGCCTAAACGTTTAGTTTGTTCTTTGTTATTGTTTGCCATTATGTTTTCCCCTTAAAGAGTTTTAAACTGTTCCAACGTGTCCTTAAACACATTAAACGCCGATAAAAACGGCTTTTTATCCGTTAAATCAACGCCTGCTATTTTTAGCAATTCAACCGGTCCGTCACTTCCGCCAGACGATAAAAAGTTAAAGTAATCGTTAACGGCGGGTTGTCCTTCGGTTAAAATTCTATCTGCAATCGCAAGTGCGCTAATGATACCCGTTGCATATTTATAAACGTAAAACGCCCTATAAAAATGTGGTATTCTCGCCCACTCGTATTTTATTTTACCCTTTGAAAAAACTACGTCGCCATAATATTTTTTATTTAGCTTTAAATATTCGTTTGAAAGGTTTTCTTTGGTAAGTGGAACGCCATTTTCAACCGATTGGTGAGCAAATGCTTCAAATTCAGCAAACTGAGTTTGCCTAAACAACGTTGTTCTAATCATTTCAAGCAAATAGGACAAAAGGTACTTTTTAAGTTTTTTATCCTTTTCAGTTTTAAGCAAGTGCCTTATAAGCAACACTTCGTTAACCGTGCTTGCAACTTCGGCAACGAATATTTTATAATCCGCTTTTGCGTAAGGCTGAGTGCGATTAGAAAAATAACTGTGTAAACTATGCCCCATTTCGTGCGCAATAGTAAACACGTCGTGCGTGGTTTTTTGATAGTTTAATAAAACGTAAGGGTGGGTATCGTAAACGGCAACGCTATAAGCACCGCTTCTCTTTCCGTCCCCTTCGTAAACGTCAATCCAACGTTCGTTTTTGCCTTTCAATAAAAGGTCGCGATATTCTTTGCCAAGTGGCGAAAGCCCTTCAACCACTAAATCGTAAGCATCATCATAATCAAGCGTTAGTTCAGCGCCTTCAACGATAGGAACGTATACGTCATACATATACATCTTATCTAATTTTAACGCCTTTTTCTTTTCCGCCATATAATCGTGTAGCATAGGCAACGCGCCGTCTACCGTGCTAATTAAGTTATCATAAACGACGCGCGGAACGTCTTCACCAGATAGCGCGCGCTCTAACGCGGACGAATATTTTTTTGCTTTTGCCAAAAACACGCCCTTTTTAACGTTTCCATAGTAAGTTGCAGAAATGGTGTTAATTAGTGAAATATAGCCGTCATAATACTTGTTAAACGCTTTTTTTCTAAGTTCTCTATCTTCACTGTGCATGATAACGCCGTAAGTTCCGTGCGATAAAGGAATTTTTTCTTCCCCATTTTTTATTTTCTTTATAGGAAAATCGGCGTTGTCTATTTTAGTAAATATATCACGGAAAGAACCGAGCGTTTCACTTGAAAGTGCTAAAAGTTTTTCTTCATTTTCACTTAAAACGTGTGGTTTTTCTTTCAAAATCCCTTTTAATAAATAATCGTAATCTTTTAACTTAGGGTTATCTATAAAACTTTGCAAAACGCTTTGGTCAAGAGCAGTTAATTCCGGCGTTATGAACGCGGTGTTTGCACCAAGCGTTGCGCCGAGCGACGATATTTTTGAAAGCAAAGAATCGTAAAGCGCGTCTTTGGTATTTTCATCATGCTTCATCATAGCGTAAACACTCAGTTTATCCGCCTTTCTGCAAACTTCTTCTTCTTTTTTCATACATTCGAGAAAACTCTCTGGGTTTGAAAGTTTGCCCTTAAAAATAGAAAAATCTAAATTTTTTGAAAGTTCGTTAAACTCTTTTTCCCACTCGTCAACACTTTTAAAAATATCTTCAACCGCCCACTTATACTTATTATCCAAAACTTTGCTCCTTTTTGCCTTTTTTAATTCTTGTTGCTGTGGATAGGCGCAGGCATGCGTCCGCCACGGTTAATAAATTTATCACAACCGTATGGATTAACTGCCATAATAGGCGCCGTACCTAAAAGTCCACCAAATTCAACCGAGTCGCCAACCTTTTTGTTGGGAACGGGAATAACGCGCACAGCCGTTGTTTTATTGTTAATCATACCTATTGCCGATTCGTCTGCAATCATACCCGCAATCGTGGTTGCAGGCGTGTCGCCAGGAACGGCAACCATATCTATACCTACGCTACAAACACACGTCATTGCTTCAAGTTTAGATAAGGTTATCGCGCCTTTTTCTGCGGCTCTAATCATGCCGATATCTTCGCTGACGGGAATAAACGCGCCCGAAAGACCACCCACGTTTGAACTTGCCATAACACCGCCTTTTTTAACTGCGTCGTTAAGCATAGCAAGTGCCGCGGTTGTTCCGTGTCCACCAACGCTATCTAACCCAATTTCTTCTAAAATATGCGCAACGCTATCCCCCATAACGGGTGTGGGTGCAAGCGACAAGTCAACTATGCCGAATTGCGCGTTTAATCTTTTAGACGCTTCTTTAGCGATAAGTTGTCCTGCACGAGTAATCTTAAACGCAGTTTTTTTGATAGTTTCTGCAACTTGGTCAATCGATGCGCCTTCCAAACTTTTAAGCGCGTGGTGAACTACGCCCGGCCCTGAAACGCCAACGTTTATAACCGTTTCGCCTTCTGATATGCCGTGGAACGCTCCTGCCATAAACGGATTATCTTCAACGGCGTTGCAAAATACGACTAACTTTGCACAACCAAAGCCGTCTCTATCCTTAGTTCTTTCGGCAGTTTGTTTAATAATTTCACCCATTAGGCGAACGGCGTCCATATTTATACCTGCTTTTGAAGAGCCAACGTTTACCGAAGAACACATTCTATCCGTGACGGCAAGCGCTTCGGGAATACTCTTAATAAAAGATTCTTCAAAACTCGTCATACCCTTTTGAACGAGTGCAGAATATCCGCCCAAAAAGTCAACGCCAACCGTTTTCGCTGCGCGGTCAAGCGCTTTGGCAAGCACTACTTCTTTACCACAAAAAGACGAAGTGAGTAAACTTGCAGGCGTTATAGAAACGCGTTTATTTATAATTGGAATACCGTATTCGGCTTCTAAATCTTGCGCAACCTTAACGATATTTTCGGCTTTTTTGCAAATTCTATCATAGCAAAGTTGAGCGGTTATGTCTGCACTTTCCCTTATGCAAGGCAAAAGAGAAATGCCCATCGTGATAGTTCTAACGTCAAAATGTTCTTTTTCAACCATATCAATGGTTTCAAGTATTTCTTTTCTGTTAAGCATCTCTTTACCCGCCAAAATTAAATTTTATGCATTGCATTAAAAATATCTTCGTGTTGAACGTGGATTGAAACGCCAATTTGCTCGCCCAAAGCCAAGAGTTCGCTTTTAAGTTCTTTCAAAGAAAGTTTTGCACCCGAAAAATCACATTGCATAAGCATGGTGAAATTACCTTGCATTATTGTTTGGCTTATATCTTCAATGTTAACTTCGTTTTGCGCAAGCGCAGTTGAAACTTTTGCTATTATGCCTGGCTTGTCTTTACCGATTACTGTGACTATTGCTTTCATTTTTTATTCCTCCACGGGTAAATCTAAAATTTCATAACTAACTAAAACGTTGCCTTGAGTGACGTATCTTACGTTTTGATTTTCCTTAAACTCTGGAACTTCTAATTCATCAAAGATTAAAACTTTCCTTTCGAAAAAATCGTTTTTAAATTTATTCCACTCTAAAAAGATAAGTGCCTTAAAGTCAACGCCGTCTTTTTCTTGCAAAGATTCATCAACTTCAATAAAACTGCCTGTTGACGTTTCCCTTAATCCCGTCATTAAATTCACTATTAACTTATAATAGCGGTTGACCCTTTTGTACTTTATCCCTAAGTAAATAAAAGAAAATAAAACTATAATTGCCGTCAAAGGATAATGTATCCACTTGATAGTATTTATAGTTGGCGACATATACGGAAGAGTCGTATACCAGACGAAAAGCCCGATTGACACCAACGCATAAACTACCATAACGCCTATATATAAAGAAATCGTTTCCTTTCTTTGTTTTTTCGCTTGTTCATACTGTTCTTCTTTAAAATAGTTTACCATCTTTGTTCTCCACTGTCTTTATAATCCGTTCTAACCTTTTCAAGCCCGTTTTTACCTTTGTAATAGAGTTCGTATCTATCGTTAAATTCCGCCATAACGTAATCTGGGTTTTGCTTTACAGAAAAGTATCGCGGTTTAGCGTTTTCAGTTTGAATTTGTGGCTTATTTTGTTGTTCAGTTTGTTGTTCGTTTTGTTCTTCTTTTGTGCCGACTATCTGAACGCCCTTGCTTTTTTTAACTTTTTTGTCTATGCCAAGTGCTTTTTTAAGCGTTGACCAAATTGCATAAACGACTGAAATAATCAACGAAATTTGAAAAACACTCATAAGCGCGGGATAAGTTTCTAGCGTACCTGTAAAATATAGTACCGCGCCCACCAAAAGCACGAATAGGGTTAGTTGCAAGTTAAAAAGCGCTAAAACCGAATAGATGATTTTAAAAATAAACTTTACGAGCGCACCTATCATTTTTTAGTTTTTCCCCATTATCTTTTCTCTAACCTTAAACAAAAACTTATTGATTTGCCTAAAATCTAAAGACCAATTTTCAACCACGCCGACTATTTGCTCGTCCGTGCAAACGCCGTATTTTCTACTGTCACTGCTATTTTCACGGTTATCGCCAAGATAGAATATTTCGCCTTCTTTAAGTTTAACGTGCCCTTCAAATTCTTCTATATTATAATTAGTTGAACCTTGTTTTAACACGTAGTTTTCTTTAATTTGATTTCCGTTAACCCAAACGTAGCCGTCGCTTCTAATTTCAACAAAATCGTCCTTATGGCAAGCGATAACGCGTTTAATAAGCCAATAATCCGTTTCACCTTCGATAACGACGATATCTCCGTTTTCAACCTTTTTTACGCGATTAACAATTAAAACGTCATTTGAGTATAGAGTTGGCAACATAGATTGTCCCTTAACTTGAACGGTTAAAAAAACAAACTGGTTAAGCGCGGAAATCATCATTATCACGGCGATAACAACCGCAAACCATAATAGCATTGCCCTATCCGACTTTTCTTTTGCAATCTGCTCTTCTAAAAGGCTATCTCTTACCTTATACATCTTTCTCCTTCAACGGAAAATATTGTTTAGTCATTTTATTGAGTTGGTCTATTGAAAAAAATACCGAACGACCACATTTTAAGCATTTTAACTTAACGTCTGCCCCAACTCTAACAACTTGCCACTCGTTTCCTCCGCACGCGTGCGGTTTTTTAGATATAATTTTAGAATTTAATTCGTAAACCATATTTTACCAAAACGCTTAATTTTAAACCCAAAGCGCGTTATTTATCAAAAACTCTCCGCCGTCAAAATTAAATTCTATGGCGTTAATGTTATTATAACTTTTAAGAACCATGCCTTCAACCGTTTTAAACTTAGGCAAATCAAACTTAACGTTTTGCCAAGTTTCATAGCCTTTTAATGAAATTGAAGCGATATATTCTCTTTTTTGCCCGTAAAAATCGGATATTAATTTAACAAAAAAAGTGCCACTATCTTTTGCGTAAACGTCAAACATAAGCAAAGCGCGTTCAGGTGGAATATCCTTTTGTGCTTTGAACTTAAAGCACAACAAACCGCCATCACAAGCAACCCCTTCAATACCCATAGGCCCTTTTTTAACTTTAACCTTATTTTTGTCGCTAACGTTTATGGGCGAAGAATTCTCTTGCCCTTGGCTCACGGGGTAAAATTCGCTATCTAATCCCTTTTCCCTTGAAGAATATAAAATTTTAGATTTATATTTAAGCGCAACTTCGTCTTTACTAAATTTTTTATTTATAATCGCAGAGCCAACGGCATATCCGTCTTTATACTCCACTTGTGCAAAAAGCGAAAGGTTCGTTGATAGCGGATAAGGGCAATAAGTAAAGGTGTAAACTCCGTCTTTTGCCTTGTTAGCACTCATCTTAAACCATGCGCGTTCTGAAGGCGTGCAAATTTCTTCACAAACGTAAAGCGAAACTTCTTTTACTTCACCACTATCGGGAACAACGCTAACTTCTATTTTCTTGTCTATGATTTCACAGCGAATATCCACTTCACTTGGTAAAACTTTTTTATCAGCACCGCCTACGAATAAGAATTTATCTAAAAAGGTTAGCGCGCAATTAAACGCTTGCACGTTTACCCTATCTCTATAACCAACTGAATAATGAACTGCCTTATACGGCGCGTTTTCCATACGCGTTGCGGTGTCAACAGCGCGGTCGCAATCAAAATCGTTGCTATTAGTTGCTGATAAAATAAGTGTTGGGCATTTAACGTGCATTGCGTAAGACTGCGCGTCAATTCCTGCGATAAACTTATACATTTCATCAGAAAATTGAGGTTCGATTTGACCGCCGAATTTATAAATTCCGCGATAACCTTTCCACCCAGCGTTTAATGCAAACACCGCGCAATCAAGGTTTTTATCCGTGCCGGCAACTTGCCACATAACGGTTGCACTTTCGCCAAGACCTATTCCGCCCACTTTAGTGACGAAGGGTTGGTCACTTAAAAACTTTAAAGCATAGCGCACGGCGCACGCCCATTCATACCAACAAGTATCTGTGACGGCACCTTTAACCGAATATAAATTTTGTTTAGCTAATTGATAATTTGCAAAAGAAACGCAATCGGGATATTGAGTGTAATGTTCTTTTCCCTCAACCTGCCCTGCAACGTCAATCGAAAGAACGGAATAGCCACGCTTAACAAGTGACTTAATCAAATTATAATCACAACCAGACGAAAAGTCTTCAAGGAGCAAAATAGCGGGAACAGCCGTCACGTGTTTTCTTTTAGCAAGCACACCTGCTATTTTAATTTTTTGACCTTGAACTTCTTTACCTTCGATTAAAATTTGGGTATACAAAACGTCCCCTTCCTTTTTTTCGTTTATCGTTTCAAAGGAAGGTTGATTTAAAATATTGAAGTTATTCCAAATTGTAGTTAACGTTAAAATATTACCAGCCATCATTACCTCATAGCACGCCGTAAAATAAAACGCGCATAATTTGTTAAATATAACCTTAATTTAAGTTGATTTTTGCGTTTTTTTAATATATAATAGTCTTTACCCCTTAAAAAAGGGGGCACTATCGCCATTATTATAGTTATTATATTATATAATATTATTAGAGTAATGGCAAGCGATTTTTAAAATTAACGCGTTATTAGAGGCAAAAATGACTTGTTCTTATTCAAAAGAATTTTCTTCTTCGGCTTTTACCGACGTTGAAAACGCTTTTATAACCGAATATTTGCCCATAGCATCGGGAGACGCCGTGAAGGTTTACCTTTACGGGCTTTTCCTTTGCCAAAATCCTAAATTTGACCGTTCTATTGAAGAAATCGCATCTATTTTGAAGATAGACGAGCAAACTATTATGGGTTGCTTTGAGTTCTGGGAAGAGTTTGGGCTTGTTTCAATCGTTTCTAAACAACCTTTAAGCGTTCAATATTTACCCATAACCTATCTATCACACGCTAAGCCTAAAAAAATAAAGGCTGAAAAATATTCAGACTTTACTAAGAGTATTCAAGCGTTATTGCCAAACCGCATGATTTCAACTAGCGAATACACGGAATATTTTAACGTTATGGAAACTTACGGAATAAAACCCGAAGCAATGATTATGATTGTTAAATATTGCACGGATAGAAAGGGCGTGGATATCGGCTATCGTTATATTTCAAAAGTTGCTAAAGATTTCGGCAATCGCGGAATAGTGACTATCGATAAGGTTGAAAAAGAACTTTCTTCTTACGTAATGAGAACAAACGTTATTGAACGCATATTAAAAGTTATGTCCGTGCGCCGTCAACCTGAAATTGAAGATTCAACTTTGCTTAAAAAGTGGACGCAAGAACTTAACTTTGAAGTTGAAAACATCATTTTCGTTGCAAGCAAACTTAAAAAAGGCAGTATGGCTAAACTTGATGAATTTTTAATAGAATTATACTCTATGAAGAGTTTTTCTAAAGAAGAAATTTCAGGTTATATAGACAAAAAATCGGCTGTATACGACCTTGCGGTTAAAATTAACAAAGCGCTTTCCGTTTACGTTGACGTTATAGACACCGTTGTTGACAATTACACTAAAAAATGGCTTTCTTACGGCTTTGATGAAGACGCGTTGCTATTTATTGCAAACCGTTGCTTTTTAAGTGGTAAAAAAGAACTGCAAGATATGGACCAAGTGGTAGAAACTTTGCGTTTGCGTGGTTTTATCGACTTAACGAGCGTTAGCGATTATTTTGAAGATATTAAAAAATCAGACGAGTTTATTTCCAAAATGCTCTTGACGGCGGGATTGAGCCGTCGCCCTACCCCGTGGGATAGAGAAAACATAACCATGTGGAAAAATTGGAACTTCTCTGAAGAAATGATTTTAGAATCGGCAAAACTTGCAAGCGGGAAAAGTTCACCTATAGCGTATATGAACGCAATTTTGAGCAATTGGAAAAATAACGGAGTGTTTAACGTTAACAACATACCCGAAAGTTCTTCATCTAACACTTCCGATAACAGCCAAGAAGCGTATAATCGCGAATATGAAAAAAGACGTGCTTTAGCAGTATCGCGCGCGCAAAAAAATATGGAACGCGCCACTTCAATCGACGGGTTTATGGACGTTTACGGCAAATTAAACGGCATGGAAAAAGAACTTGCTTTTGCTGAAATTGCCAACGATAAAGCCGTTCTTAGCGCGCTTGAAGAACAAAAGAGCCAACTTATATTGCGCGCTGAAAAAATGCTTGCCCCACTTAAAATCACGCTTGCCGATTTAACCCCAAGATACGCTTGTGAAAAGTGCAACGATACGGGATACGTTGGCACTCACCGTTGCGATTGCTTTGATAAAAAAGTAAACTAATAAAAAAACAAACAAAAAAAGCCTTCTTTCAGAAGGCTTTTTATTTTTTTAATTTTACTTTCTATCGTCAAGTTTAACGTAAGGATTTCTACCGTTAGTTGAAACGTATGCAGGACGAATAATTTTACCCGAATTATGCAATTCTTCTAATCTATGCGCGCACCAGCCAGACATTCTTGAAACGGCAAACATAGGCGTGAAAAGTTCAACGGGAAGACCAAGCATATTGTAAACGAAACCGCTATAAAAGTCAACGTTTGCAGCAACGCCCTTAATAACTTTACGTTTAGCACAAATGAGTTCTTGCGCAACTTCTTCAACCAAGTTATAAAGCTTCATTTCTTTCTTTCTGCCCTTTTCAACTGCAAGTGCGGAAACGTATTCTTTAAACACTTGTGCACGTGGGTCTGAAATAGAATAAACTGCGTGACCCATACCGTAAATAAGTCCTGCATGGTCATACGCTTCGCCTGCCAAGAGTTTAGTTAAATATTCTTTAATTTGTTCCCTATCCGTCCAATCTTCAACGTTCTTTTTAAGGTCTGCAAACATTTCCATAACTTTAATGTTTGCGCCACCGTGTTTAGGCCCTTTAAGCGAACATAAAGCCGCCGTAATTGTAGAATAAGTATCCGTGCCGGCACTAGTGACAACGTGCGTGGTAAAAGTTGAGTTATTACCACCACCGTGTTCAGCGTGCAAAATAAACGCTATGTCTAAAACCTTTGCTTCTAAAGCAGTAAACTTGTTATCGGGACGGAGCATATGTAAAACGTTTTCGGCAGTTGAATATTCGGGTTTTGGGTTATGAATAATTAAACTTTTCCCTTCGTTATAATGCATATGCGCGTTGTAAGCATAAACTGCCAACATAGGCGTTAACGCAATGAGTTGCAAAGATTGTTTAAGAACGTTTTCAATTGAATTATCAAGCGCGTGATTATCATAACTATAAAGCATCAAAATACATCTTGCCAAAGAGTTCATAATGTCTTTGTTAGACGCTTTCATTATAACGTCACGCACGAAGTTTTTAGGCAATTTGCGATAACTTGCAAGAAGCCTATTGAATTCCGCCAATTCTTCACGAGTTGGCAACTTGTTAAAAAGTAAAAGATAGGTTGCCTCTTCAAACCCTGAGCGTGAAACTTCATCATAATTATCAATCATTTGGCGAACGTCAATTCCGCGATAATAAAGTTCACCCGGACACGGAGTAAGCACGCCGTCAACAAGCTTTTTAGCAATAACGTCTGAAATATCCGTCAACCCCGTGACAACGCCTGCGCCGTTTTCATCACGCAAGCCCCTTTTAACTTGATTTTTCTTATAAGTTTCTTCAGAAAATTTTGGAGTGCTACGGCAAATCTCCGCTAATTTTGATATCTCTTCAGCCTGATAATGATTATTTGTCATAATAACTCCTCCTTTTTTTATTGTGTTATTTTATCATTTATGAATATAATTGTCAACAAAATAAAAGCCGTGCTTATAAAATATAACCTTAACTAACGCAAAAAAAGAGCAGTCGCCTGCTCTTTTTTATTTTTTAGTTTATTAAACACCGCTATAAGCAGAAAATCCGCCGTCGACGGGAACAACCGTACCCGTGACAAAGCCACTTGCATTGTCGTCGGCAAGCCACAAAAGAGTTCCTAAAAGGTCTGATATTTCACCGAACTTTTTCATAGGAGTTGCAGCGAGAATTTTGCCCGTTCTTGCAGTAGGCGTGCCGTCTTGGTTAAAGAGTAAACCTCTATTTTGATTAGTCACGAAAAATCCCGGAGCAATCGCGTTGCAACGAATATTGCAAGGTGCAAAGTGAACTGCAAGCCATTGAGTAAAGTTTGAAATACCTGCTTTTGCAGCTGAATATGCAGGGATTTTAGTAAGCGGACGATAAGCGTTCATACTCGAAATATTGATGATATTACCACCCGTTTGAAGCATATCGGTAGCGAACACTTGGGTCACTAAGAACGCGCTTGTGATATTTAAGTCAAACACGAATTTTAAACCACTTTCATCAAGAGCAAAGAAGTCTTTAACACCCGTAAGGTCAGGGGTCATAGTTTCGTTATCGCAAGTGGCCTTAGGATTGTTTCCGCCAGCACCGTTGATAAGGAAGTTAACTTTGCCGAACTTATCGTTAATAGCCTTTTTGGCATCTATAATGCTTGCCTTGTCAAGACAGTTGCATTTTACTGCAAGTGCGTTTTCGCCAATCTCGTCTGCATAAGCTTTAGCAGCGTCGTAATTGATGTCAAGAAGAGCAACCTTTGCTCCGTTTTTAGCAAGTTCTTTTGCAAATTCACTGCAAATAATTCCGCCTGCACCCGTGATAGCCACCACTTTGTTAGTTAAATCTACTTTAAACATTTTCAAATCTCCTTTTCAATTTGATTAAATAATTTCATCCATTGTTTGGCAATAACCACCGCACCTTGAACGGTTGGGTGAACGCCGTCTTTAAGCACCAAACTCTCACCAACTTCTTGAGCAACTTTGTCAAGTTCTTCTTGCAAGGGCAAGAAGTATAAACCGTATTCATTTGCAAGTTTTTTAACCACTTTCGCATAGTCTTTAACCTGCAAAAAGCGTTCGTAATTAAGTTCGGTTGCTTCGCCTTTTAACACAAACGGCTCACATAAAATAAATTTTACGTTTGGTAGTTTTTGTTTAGTTTCTTCTATAATCGTTCTATAAACTTTTTCAAACCTGTCGAGTTCAACTCCGTTTTGATAGTTAATTTCGTGCCAAACGTCGTTAACACCTATTAAAATGCTAATTAAATCAGGCTCTAAGTTCCACAAATCAGATTTTATCCTTGCATAAAGGTCAACGATTCTGTTTCCAGAAATACCGCGGTTATAAACTTCGTAATCGGCAAGCGATTTTTCATAAAGTCTTCCCACCGTTTGCATAACGTAGCCGTACCCAAAACGTGAATAATCCGTTTCAGTGGTACGGTTTCTTGACGCATCAGTTATAGAATCACCAAAAAAAACTATTTTCATATTTACCTCTAATATAGTTTTGCGTGTTCTGTGTCAACTAAAATAGGACAGCCGTCAAAACCGTTAATGTTTTCATATTTAACGTTCGTCATCTCTCCAACTAATCTAAGAGCAGCAGACGCGCGTGAGAAAACGTTTTTAACAACGATATTGAAAGTTTCATCTTTATAACTGTGGCGCGTGCCGTATTGATGCACGTCACCTATTCTAACGCTTGCAGCACTTCTTCCAACGTAGAACTTCGCGTCAAGTGAAGTATCGAAAACGCCGTCAATCAAAATATTATACAGCCTTGCAACGTTGTCAGAGCAATTTTGATTTAATAAACGCACGTTAGAGTGGAAAGCAGACGTCATAACGTTTTTAATTATAACGTTATAGATATCGTAAGATTCTCCTTCAACTCCGTTTGTTTCGCTAACTACCGAATTAAACGGCAATGCAGTTAAAGCAACCGAATCGTCTTGAACGAAGCCCGTTATGTTTTCAATGATTATATCGTGACAACCTACGCGAAGGTCAATGCCGTCAGCGTTCCTTGCATAAACTTGGTCACAAACGTTTCTATCAAGCCCTAAAATACGCTTATCGTCAATGTATCTAGTGTAATCCGCCAAAAATTCTATATTGCGAATTTTCCCACGACGGCAGAACACAAAGTGCATCGCCCACCAACGTTGGTTAATAACTTTAAGGTTATCAAATTCAAAGTTTTCAACGTTCAAAAAAGTTATGGTGTTATTTTCGGCTATACTTGGCAAGCCGTTTTTATTTTGAGTGCGTTCTGAAAGTCCGTTATAATTACCACCGTCAAGAATAGCCCTGCCTTCACCAATAATTTTAATATTGCGGTCTGCATCTTCTCTTGTGCGCGAACCTTCACCTTTAAAGTGCTCGTTTCTGAACATATTACAGTAAACGCCGTCCGCCAAACGAAGATGACAATCTTTTAATAAAAGAGTGGTGTTAGACGGAATATAAACCGTTTTATCAATAAGGTAATTACCTGTTAAAACAACAGTTGTTTCACCTTTATCTTTTACTTCTTTAATAAGATTAGCAATAATTTCCGAACCGTTTTTGATAAACGCTTCGTGCGTTAAATAGTTGTCAGGAATAACTGTTTGAACGTCCCCGTTAGCCTTTGCCTTTTTGATGCATTCGATAATTTGCCCTTCACCGTCTGGCAAAGCACGTAAAGTTTTAGTTTCCATAATAGCCTCCATGATTTTATTTGTTTTAAACATATTTTATCACAGCAAGATAATCGTTTCAATACCAAAAATTACGATGTTTATGTCAAAAACTACTGAATTACAAAAATATTAACTAAACAAAAGACTTTAGCCACCTTAAAATGAAAGTTCCAAAATTTGTTTAACTTCGTTAAATCCGAGTGGAATATAACTCTTAACCGTACGAGTTTTGTTAAAGGTGCAAAGATTTGCAAGGCGGTCTATAGCCGACTTTTCTATTCCGAATTCTGATAAAGATTTCGGCATACCTATACTTGCAAAATAACAAGCCATTTTTTCAATGCCTTTAACGCTTGCACTTTGGTCGTCATCATCAAGAACGCCCCAAACGTTTCTTGCAAACTTAGCAAACCTTTTTACGTTTTGTTTGTAAATATATTTTGCCCACGCAGGAAATAAAACCGCAAGCCCTGCCCCGTGCGCAACGCTATCAAATTCACCACTAACCGCGTGTTCAATTTGGTGAACTGCTAAATAGTTTTCCCTTCCACACGCCGTTAGTCCGTTATGAGATAAACTTGAAGCCCACATAACCGTAGCTCGCGCGTCGTAATTTTCGGGGTCGTTCATTAAAACTTTACCTGCGTCAATAACCGATTTTAAAATAACTTCAGCAATTCCGTCGGTAAGCGGTGTGTCGGGATAATCGGTAAAATAACGCTCCATAGTGTGCGCCATTATATCTACGATTCCGCACGCCGTTTGATATTTATTCACCGTATAAGTAAGTTCAGGATTGCAAATTGCAAAAACGCACCTATTGAGTTCGGTTGAGCAACCTTTTTTCATATTTAAATCAAGGTTAGTTATTACGGCGGAATTACTCATTTCGCTCCCCGCAGCCGAAAGGGTTAAAATACACGCCACGGGAAGTGCTAAAATAGGTTTTTCTCTTCCCATAGCAAATTCCCAAACGTCAATATCCGTCACCGCGCCAAGCGCAGTATACTTACAAGAATCGATAACGCTTCCACCACCAACGGCAAGTAGCATTTCAACCTTTTCTTCTTTTGCAATTTCAATCGCTTTTCGCACGAAAGAAAGTTTTGGATTTGGCTCAACCCCTCCAAGCAAAACGAATTGTATTCCATTATCGGTTAAAGACTTTTTAACCTTATCTAAAAGTCCGCTTTTGATAACCGAACTTTTACCGTATTGAACCATAATCTTTTTAACGTTCAACTCTTTTATAAGCGATCCGACTAAATTTTCTTTACCCTTTCCAAAGTGAACGGTTGTTGGAGCGTGAAAGGTAAAATCCATAATAAAACCACCGTGCAAATTTATTTTAATTGATTATAACACTATAACGAACTTATTGTCAATTTAAAAGTTGATTTTGTTTTTTTTAAAAATTAGAAAATGTATTGAATTTTTTAGCGTTTTAAAGTACAATAATATTATAGACTTAAGTTAAGGAGGCACGTTATGAATAAACAAAAACTAAAAGTAATCATTGACACCGACCCAGGCGTAGACGATTCCGTATGCCTAATTTATGCTTTTTTTGATGATAATATAGATATAAAACTTTTAACTTCGGTGGCGGGCAACGTAAATATTGAGCTCGCAACGAGAAACCTTTTGCACTTGGTTGACTTATACGGCGTGGATATTCCTGTTGCAAAAGGCGCGGATAAAGCGATAGCCCGCGTTAGCCCCACGGCAGAATTTATTCATCAAGCAGACGGTTTAGGCGGATATATTCCCCCTAAAAACGTTCACCACAAAGTTATAAATGAACACGCCGTTGACGCAATGTATCGCGTTTTATCCCAAGGTGACGGAGACGTTATACCTATCGTTTTAGGCCCGCATACGAATATTGCGTTATTATTCCAAAAATATCCCGACGTAATTAAGAAAATCCCTAAAATTGTTTTTATGGGTGGCTCTCCCTTTGGTGTTGAAGGCTATCCCGACCATATTTCGTTTAATATTTCAACCGACCCAGAAGCATTTAAGGTTGTGCTTGATAGTAAAATTCCGCTCGTTATGTTGCCGTCGATAATAGGTCGCAGGCACGCGCATTTAACTGAAAATTACGTAAATAAACTAAAAGAAATTAACGACACGGGTTATCTAATGCATAAAATGTATTCTCTCTACTGGGAACCTGGTTATCCCGATAAACGCGTTGCCACTAACGATATATGCGCACTCTTTGCATTGGTTTACCCTGAAATTTTCAAAACCACCAAAGTTAACGTGACGGTTGATTTAACAGACGTTCCAGGGAAAACTTGGGTTGAGTTTACTGAAAACGGAAACGTGGATTTAGTGACCGACCTTGACAGAGAAAAATTCTTAGAAATCTTAGATAACGATTTAGAACATTTAAATGGAATAAAATTAAATATTCAAAAATAAAAAAAACCGCTTGTGAAACCAAGCGGTTTAATTTTTTTTCGTTTATTAGAACGCTTTTAATTCGTCGGGAATAATGGGTCTTGCCATATCTTCACTAACGTAAATAGTGCCTTTGGTCAATTGATAAATACTTGCAGGCACTTCCTTACAAACTGGTCCATAAAGTTGCAAGCGTGAAATCATGCGTTCCCACGCAGAATATCCACCCGTGCTTTCAAGGTCGTGGCGTTCAAGGTGGTCACGCGCTTGCATAACGTCCCACGGGCCGATAGAAACTGAATAACTTGGCGTGTGCCAAAGCGCAACTCCACCACCAGA
The DNA here is from genome assembly GCA_015055725.1 of Clostridiales bacterium. Classification (GTDB taxonomy): domain Bacteria; phylum Bacillota; class Clostridia; order Christensenellales; family Borkfalkiaceae; genus UBA1259. Next base: position 54,503 of record SVHO01000006.1, read on the forward strand.
ATTTTGGGCAGTGGTTAAACGATGGTTGTCAACAAACCCTGCCTTAATTTTCAAGAATTCTTCTAAAGTATCCGCCTTAAACTTCTTTGTAAGTGGGTCGATAAACGCAGTGTGCCCAATCCAACCGGTTGCCGACAAAATAAGGTCCGCTCCGCCATTGCCTTCTTCAGCAATCATATCACTATAATAGTTAACGTTTTCGTTAGTATAATAGTGCATTTGTTTAAGCGGTGGGCGTAAATCTTCACGGAAAGCCATATAAAACTCAGTCATAAAATGCCCACCCAAAGAGCGATACCAAGTTATTGGCGGAACGTTGCCATATTCATCTGCATATTCATCCATACAGAAAGCGTGAATATTGCGTGCGGAAACGTTAAACTTATTACACATCTCTGCAACAGCCGTGTAAATATTTCTCCACGAGTTTGGGAAGACTATAACGGTTTTTTTATTTTCAACGTCTGACCTATAAATCCAGTTGAAAAGTTCTAAAGTTACGGCACTTGATGCATGTGGAACAACCCTTATGCTATAACCGTTCTCGTTCGTAATTTCCATTTCTTCACGTTTAATATTTCTGCAACGCTCTAAAACGGCTTTATCCTTTATAGGCCACCAATCGCTAACGTTAAAATCAAATATCTTGCGGTCCATAATTACATACCCTCCTTTCGTGCTATTTCTTTAAGTGCGGGGATAAGAAAATCATAATCGGGCGCACTGTTTGGAATTTCAGCAACTTCTGGACAAACGTAACAAGTTCCTTTGTGCAATCTCATAATAGAACCAACGTTTTCTGGGCAAAGCGGTCCAAAAAGCGCAAGCCTTATAGGGAATCTTTGATGAGTGCCAGTACCCGCACAACCAACCAAATATTCAAGGTCAACCCACTCTTTTGCGTTCATCAATTCTTTAGGCCCAACGGTTACGGCTTTTGGGGGAACGCTTGAAACGTCACCAGCAAAACCAAACATACCGCGGAGTGAATCTTGTGCAATGGTTTCTAACGCGGGCGTAACCAAACGGCAAGAGAGAGAAGTTAATTCTTCAACCGTTTTAGCAGGGTACGTTTCGTTATCGATAGCACCTATTCCACCTGCCCAAGAAAGATAAGTGTAGCAAACGTCTGCCCCACCTAAACTTTCAATTTCGTTAGCGTAAGTGTTAACGTTTTCAGTAGACCAAAAGTGTATGTTTTCAATAGGCATTTTCAACTCATCGTCAAGCCTATCGTAAAAACTCTTCATAAACTGTCCGCTTTTGCTAAACGGACTTTGCCAAGGCGCAACTTCGCCTTTTTCATTAGCGTATTCGTTTAAGAAGAACACGTGAACGTTTTTGCAACTAATTTTGAATTTATTTAGTGCTTCTGTAAGGCTTATATAAACCGCATTTTCAGGGCTTGGAAGAATAACCACCAATTTTTCGTTTTTAAGGTTTGAAAGCCTAATTCTCTGCATCAAATCAACTGCAAAATAATTATGAACGTCAAAAACCACCTTTAATTCGAAATCTGGGTTTTCAAAGTTCTTGCCTTGACGGGCAGAAACGTCTTCATTGACAACACGGTCCAAAAGTTCTTGGTCTTTTATCGGGAACCACGGACCTGGCGCAAATTTGAAACTTGAATGAAATGCCATAATTTTCTCCTTTAATTTAAGATAGTTTTATTATAACATTTTTTATCTTTCATTTAAATGCTTTTTTCAATTTTCTTTTAGCATAATTACGCCTTATTTTAGCACGATTGTGCTAAAATTTTATAAAAATATCAAAATTTTTATTTAGAATTTGACTTTTCATCTTTTTTTGATTAAACTATATATATGATATTTTTTCAACACTCATCCGAGCATTTTTCAAAAAATTCCGCCTTTTCAATTATTCACACTAATAAAGGCACAGCCCTTCATTGGCACAACGCCGTTGAATTTATGTTTATCGTTAACGGCGGTTTGCACGTTACGCTTAACGGTGAAGAATATCTTGCCGAGCAGGGTGATTTAGTCACAATAAACTCATCTGTTGTCCACTCTGCAAAGCCCACACAACAAGGGCTTGATTATTATATCTTAATTGCCAACGACGAGTTTTTTAAGTCAAACGGACTATATGGCGAAAACACTTTCTTTTCCCCCATCGTTAACTCTCAAAAAATTAAAGATATTTTTGGCGATATTATAAACGAATTCGAATGTGAAGACAGGTTTAAGCAAGCGTCAATCACAGCCAAAACCCTTTCTTTATTTATTCATTTAAACCGTTGCCACGCCCTAAACCAAAATGCACAACAAGCCGTTTGTGATAAAAAAATAACCGCAGTTAGAAAAACACTTGACTATATAAATTCAAACTATAAAAATAAAATTTCGGTTGACCAAATCGCAAAAGAAATCAGTTTTAGCAAAAGTTATTTAAGCCACGTTTTTAAAAGCGTAACCAGGCATTCTCTTGTTGACTATATAAATTTAATAAGATGTCAAAGTGCAAAGACGCTTATTTTAAACGGCTATTCCATAAAACAAGCGTCGTCTGAGTGTGGGTTTTCAGACGTTTCGTATTTTACAAGAATTTTCAAAAAAGTAACGGGCGATTTGCCGTCCAACATAAAATAATCAACAAAAAAGCGACTGAGTTTTCAGTCGCTTTTCTTTTTGTGTTTTTACAGTAATTCCTTAAAATCGTAAATATATTTATCGGTTATGGCTTTCATTTCGTCAACGAAATCTTTTGAAGACGGGTCGTAAACCCCATAAACTATCATACCAGCCGTTTTTGCGGTTTTATCAGCATTTAAGTTATCGTCTAAAAAAATCACGTCTTGAACGTCAACACCTATTCTCTTTGACGCCATTTTATAAATTTCGGGGTCGGCTTTAGTCGTGTTAAAATCATCACAAGACCAAACGTTATCAAACAAATCGTAAATACCAAGCCTTTTTAAGCACGGGTCAAGCGATTCGTGTGGACTTGCAGTTAAAACGTTTAAACTATCCCCACGCGCTTTAAGTTGTTTTAAAACTTCAATAACGTTAGACTTTGCAGGAATATTATTCTCATATTCCTTTACGAGCATATTCTTCATTTTTTGAACGAGAAATTCTTCAGTTTCGCTAATCCCTAAACCGATATAATACCGCGCCGTGCCCAAAAACCCAAGTGGCGTTGTGATTTTAATAATATCTTCAGGGTAATCCACCCCATATTCATTAACGATTTTTAAAATCATCTTGCCATAAGTTGGCATTGAGTCAACAAGCGTGCCGTCAAAATCAAAAAGATAAGTTTTTGCCATAATAAACCCCTAACAGTTTTGATAACTATATCAAAAAAAACCGTTAAAAGTCAAGTGTTTTCAACTACTTAATTTCGTCAAAAACTCTAACGTAGTCAACGATAAATTTATCGCCTAAAACACACTCTGCCCCTTCTTTATGTTTTGTGCCGTCACCTTTTCTATACCCTTCGATTTCGGTTGAAACAAGAATAAATTGTTCAACTTGTGAAACCACTTTGGTGGTTCTTGAAGTTTCAACACCATCACAATAGAACACGTATTTATCAGGTTCCCAAAGCATACCAAATCTATGATATCCGTCTTTGCTTTCCGGCGTTTTATAACTTACGCGTGCATCGCGTTTTAAGTTCCCCGTAGCATAACCGTTATAGAAGTTACCAGAAGTACAAATACCATCAGAAAAATATTCCATAATGTCGTTTTCAACACCGCAATATTCCGCTTTATAAGCCGTGCCGATTGACGGAGATTGAAGCCAAAAAGCACTCCACCAACTGCGGGTTGTGTCTTCTTGCAATTTACACCTTATTTCATAATAACCATATCTATGTTGGAATTTAGGTTCTGGAATAATGCCAAGTGGCCAAAAGTTATTATCCCCACAAGGATTAGATTTAGTTGCTGGGTCATCTTTAGGTAAATCTAAAGTGTTGGTTGACGTTTGAAGTTGTGCAGAGCAAATTCTGCCGTCTTCCATCAAAACGGGTTCGATAATAAGGTTGCTTTTTCCGTCAAGCGAAACGCCTTGTTCACAAAATTGAGGTGCTTTGTGTTGCCAAAAATGAGTTCTAAATCCCCACTTGCTTTTATCAAGCGTACCGCCGTCAAATTCATCTGCCCAAGCAAGTTTAAATTTCTTGCCTTTAGGAAGCAAACTTGGTTCGTGACCTTCTACTTCGAATTTCACGCATTGTTGTTTTGTTAAATCAAGTTCAGGAATAGCCATAATGTTTTTCTCCTTAATTTATATAAATTTTTATTTTACTATTGGGTAAAGTTGAATAGAATTTCCGCCGTCTATAACGAGTTCTGCACCCGTTGTGTTCCTTGCACTCGTTGCAAAATACCAAACGCCGTCTGCAATATCTTCACCAACGGCAACGTCTTGTAAAGGGGTAAATCTTGATGGCAGACTTGCATAAAATTCGGGGTTCTTTTCCCAACGGTCAGTTTTTATCATACCTGGTAAAACTGCATTTACGCGTATGTTATACTTACCCAAATCAAGCGCAAGCCCACGCATCATACCGAGTTGCGCGCCCTTTGAAGTTTCGTAAGCAATTCTATCGGGAATAGCCCTATACGCCGTGTTAGAATTGATAAACACAACGCTTCCGCCCCCGTTTTGTTTCATTCTCTGTGCCGTGCATTCAACCAAGCGATAATTCCACACCACGTTTGTATTTATAACGCGAATAAAATCGCTAAGCGGATTTTCAAATATTTTCATGTTTAAGCCTTGGTCTGCAGCGTTAAGCACCAAACAATCTATTTTTTCTCCGTTTTTATCAAACTCTGTAAATAGTTCGTCAATGCTCTTTTCATCAACCGCGCCTTCGCTGTTGATTGAATTTATAACGTATCCTTTTATTTGCGCGTTAGGGAACAAACTTTTATATTCTTTTTCAGCAGTTTTAGTTCTTTTTTCATCTCTGCCAGTAAACAAAACTTTCCAACCTTCACTTGCGAATTTTTTAACAATCGCAACGCCCGTGTTTATGCACGCACCCGTTATCAAAACCGTTTTCATAACCTATCTCCTTAAAAATAAAACTCTGTTTTTGGCGGTCTAATATCGGTTAAAGCACCTGTATAATGGCGCAAATTATGTTCAACGTAAGGGTGTTTTAAGCACTCTTTTTCATTGAGTTCTATACCTAAGCCAGGCTTATTGCCAATCTTAATAAAGCCGTCTTTATACTCTAAACTTTCGTTCGTGATTTCTTTGCGATAATCAACGTCTGAATACATAATTTCAAGTATGCAAAAGTTAGGGCAACAACCTGCAAGTTGCAAAGTTGCCGCGTTTGCTATAGGTCCACTTGGATTATGTGGTGCAAACGGGATATAATTTGCTTCGGCAATAGACGCAATTTTTTTAAGTTCCATAATACCACCTGCGTGGCTTATATCTGGTTGAATATAATCGCAAGCGCGCAATCTAAATAATTCGTTATAGTCATACCGCGTGTAAAGTCTTTCGCCTGCAGAAATAGCCACGGGCGATTTATCACGCACGGCTTTAAGCGCCTCTAAATTGTTTGGTGGAACGGGTTCTTCTAAAAACATCGGCTTAAACTGCGCAACTTCTTGTGCGATTTTAATGCCAGTCGGCACGTCAAACCTGCCGTGCGCTTCGATAAGTAAATCAACTTGATCGCCAACCGCTTCACGCACACTCTGAATACATTTAAGCGCGGTATCTAATTCTTTATTAGAAATTTGCAAATAATTTTTGCCAAACGGATCCCACTTCATTGCGGTCACCCCTTTTTTAACGGCTTGCTTTGCCTTTTCGCCAAACTCTTCGGGCGTTTTTGCACCCGCAAACCAACCGTTAACGTAAATTCGGCACTCTTCGTTAACCTTTCCGCCTAAAAGTTGATAAACGGGGACGTTAAGATACTTTCCTAATATATCCCAAAGCGCCATTTCAACGGCAGATAGCGCGCTCATAAGCACCACACCGCCACGCCAATAAGCATCGCGATAAATATCGTGATAGTGCTTTTCTATTTGAAGTGGGTCTTTGCCAATTAAATAATTTTTCAAATGTTCAATAGCGCCACAAAGCGCCTTTTCTTTATATTCAAGCGTGCCTTCCCCCACACCGCAAATACCCGAATCCGTGTAAACTTTTACGAACACCCAGTTGGTGCGAAAGCAGTCCACAACAAACGTCTTAACGTCAGTAATCTTCATAACTTTATCTCCTTATAAATCTCGGGAACAATCGCCCCTTTAACGCAAAATTCATAGCCCGTCATCTCGTCAAACAATCCAAAGTGACAAGGCACAACATTTTTAACTTTTAATTTTTTAATAAATCTAATCGCATCTTTAACGTTCATATTGTTGCCAACACCGTTTATGGGTAAAAACACCGCTTTAAACCTTTTAGTTGGCAAAGTTTTAAATATGTTTTCGTTATAAAGCGTGTCGCCCGTAAAGTAATAATTATCCTTTTTATCACTCACAACAACGCCTATTGCGTATTCGTCAGAGTGTTCTGCCTTAACCGCTGTAAACTTTAACCCAAAAAGTGAAACCGAAGTCAACGCGTTAAACAATATATAATTATTATCCCCACCGTAATTTCTAACGTCTTGCCAAACTGAATTTGGGCAAAGGACTGAAATTTTGCTATCCTTTATAAAATAGTGCTTTAAGGTCTCCTTATCGTAATGGTCAAGGTGTGCGTGAGTTATAACGATAACGTCTGGCGCGATATTTAAAAACCGCTCCTCAATAGGTTGCCGTCTATAGTTTTTGGGATTGAAATTCTTAACGTTATCGGATAAATAAGGGTCAATAAGAATTTTTTTGCCATTTTTTTCTAATAAAAATCCTGCTTGCCCTAAAAAAGTTATTTTCATTTTACACCGTATCGATTGACTTTTTTTGCTTTTGCTATTATAATTTTAATAGAAAAATTAACCTGTTTCAATAAAAATTTTAAGGTATTTATTAAAAATATTAACTTATGCAAGAAATTAAACGAATTTACGGCGGGTATTTTAATTCAGCAAACAAAATTGCAAACAAAAAAATGTCGTCACCAAGAATTTCCGATTGCTTTGAAATTGAATTTTTTGACTCCGACTATTTTTACACCGTTATCGACGGAGTTAAATATCCCTTAAAAGAAAATTCAATCATTATTGCAAAACCTAACCAAGAAAGATATTCAAAACTGCATTTTTGTTGCAAATATTTTCACGTCGAGTTAGAAAAGGGCGAATTAAAAGATTTTTTTGACAATGCGAAAGCGTTTTTTAGTCTATCTGACCCTAAAGATTATGAAGAAATTTTTAATCAAATTGCGCTTTTAAGCGTTGCCTTTGAAAAAAATTATTATAAAATTAAATCTTTGCTTTATTCTCTCGTTGATAAACTTTCAAAAGAAGTTTTCCACGGTGAAAACTCAAAAAAATCTCAAAGCGTAAAAAACGCTATTATAAACGCATCAAAATATATAGAAGAAAATTTTAGCGAAGATATAACGCTTAAAGATATAGCAAACCACGTATATTTGCACCCCAACTATTTTCTTAAAATTTTTAAAAAATATTACGGTGTGTCCCCTAATGAATATCTTAACGAAATAAGGATTGAACGTGCTAAATATATGTTAATGGCAACTGAAAAATCGGTTAGCGAAATCGCTTTAAATTGTGGTTTTGGTTCTCAAACTTATTTTTCAAGCGTTTTTAAAAAGCAAACGGGTTCAACTCCGTCACAATTTATAAAGTATTACAAAAAGAACTTTTAACGTAATATTTTATAAAACCATAAATTTAAAAAAACTATTGCTTTTTGTTTTTATATTTGATATAACAAGTTTAACGTATACGATAAAAGGAAAATGTTGTGATGGATAAAAAAAGTTTTAATTCAATACACTTTGCAATTATCCGTCTATCACTTTCTAAAAATTTAAACCGCGTAATTTAAATGAAGTCTTTTTTTTGGACTTCATTTTTTTAATTAGAAAAATTTTTTTGGAGGTTTTCACAAATGAAAAACGTAAATTTAGTTTACGGTGTGCAAGACAAACCAGGTCTTTGGAAAACTTTGGTTTTTGCACTACAACAAGTTCTCGCAATTTTAGCGGCAACTATCGTTGTGCCCGTAATCATCAACAACTCAACTGACTCACAAATGAGCCAATCTGCAGCACTTTTCGGTGCAGGCGTAGGAACGATAATATATTTATTGTTCACTAAATTCAAAAGCCCGGTATTCTTAGGCTCGTCCTTTGCGTTTATCGGCTCTATGTGTGCTGCGTTCGGCGGTGCGGCAAGTGCTTCTGCAGGCTATCTCGGTTTAATTATCGGTGCAATTTTAGCAGGTCTCGTATACGTTGTTATCGCATTAATCGTTAAATTCGTAGGCGTTAATTGGATTGATAAAATTATGCCCGCATCAGTTATAGGACCAACGGTTGCTATTATCGGTTTGTCACTTTCTGGCAACGCTATCGGCGACTTATTTAAAGGTAGTGTTCTCGCTCCCGTTGAAGAATACGTTATCGGTTCTAACGCTTTGCCTGAATTAGTCACCAACTTCTACCCCACCGCAAACACTTGGCTTTGCTTGCTCTGTGGTTTAGTGACGTTGGCTGTAGTTATCATTTGCTCAGTTTACGGCAAAAAGATGATGAAAATTATTCCTTTCATTATCGGTATTTTAGCAGGATACGTTTTAGCATCAATCTTCACTCTTATCGGACATTTAACTGATAACAGTGCTTTAATGATTATCAACTTTGAACTCTTTGCAGATATGAAATGGCTCCCCGAATTCACTTTCATTGAAGCATTTAAAGGTATTAAAGACGTTGACGGCGCGTTTATCGGCACGATTGCAGTTGCTTATATCCCCGTTGCTTTCGTTGTTTTTGCTGAACACTTGGCAGACCACAAAAACATTTCTTCAATTATCGGAACAGACTTAACCAGAGAACCTGGTCTTCACAGAACTCTTCTTGGTGACGGCGTTGGCTCAATGGTAGGCGCATTCT
>SVHO01000038.1 GCA_015055725.1 Clostridiales bacterium
TTTGCGACGTGGTTTTACTGAACAAGGGTGCTTTGAAGAATTATCTATAGTAATAAGCGAAGAAGAAAAAGTGAAGTGTCCACAGTGTAATAGAGAATTAAAAATAGAGTGCACATCAACTTTGAAAGTAGATTTACACGGAAATAAGAAAAAAGAAATTATTGGTTCTTGCGAGCATTGTTTAGCAGATTATTTTTGGATAGAAATTATAGACAAGTCGGGTAATAAAAAGATAGAAGAATTTAGACGTCATTTTTGTGGCTAATAGGTGATTGAAATGAGTTGTTATATAACGATTAAGAAAAAGGGCGTTACGCTTTGTTGCTATAATAGGAATACAGAATTTTATAAAGCATTGTCAGGTCGCCCAGAAGAAAGATGGACTGAAATAAGAATTGAAGATTTAGATACTGCTTTGAGCAATCTTAAAGATGATATGAAAGGTTATGAAAAGGCGATTAGTCGTTATGAGAAATCTTTGGAGTTTTTGAGAGATGCAGAAGCTGTTCACGAAACATTGAGTTCAATAGAAAGTTTAGAAGAAACGCTTGAAGAAAAAAAGGAAGCCTTTTATTACATTAAATTTTTGATTGATATTTGGTATCAAGATGAAGGACAAATGGAATGGCAAATAGGATAAAAGGGAAATAGATTTATGGCGCAGATTATTGAAGAATTGTATGGCGAAATTATATCCATTGAAAGCACAGGAAGAAAAAGCAATGCTGAATGGGAATGGCGAAAATCTTATATTGGGTTTCGTGGTCGCATTATTATTTGTATGGATGAAATAAAACCAGATAAGCGTTTTTTGTATGTAGAAGATAAAGATAAATATTTAATCACAAGTTTGGGTGATATAAAAGAAGAAGATGGAATCATTACGTTGGCAACGAAAAATTCAATCTATAAAATATGCGTAAACAAAAAGAAAAGAGTGATGATGAACTAAACCGTTTTTACGGTAAAAAATTAAAAAAATAAAGGGTGGCAAACTAGCCTTTTTGATTGCCAAAAACATTAGATAATATCTAACGAAAATGGCAATGCGGTTCGGCTGGTTCACCACCCTTGCAACCAAGTGAGACACTGTTGAACCACCTAAGGTTCAACAGTGTTTTTCATTAGTAAATATCTATGTGTTGAAAGAGTAATAAAGTGTTGCAAAAACAAATTAGGTATGTTATAATCAAAATAGCGTTACAAAATAAATTTTAAGGGCAAGCGTGGTTATGAAAAAGAAATTAATTTTGGTTGGTGCGCCACCTGCGTGTGGGAAAATTACGTTTCCGATTTGATTTGAAAATCTATTAAAAACGTAGCGTATTTTGACAAAGACGGCCTTACTGATTTGCGTCTTTGTGCTTTTGACGTAAGTGGACAAGTTGTCGATACAGATGGGGAATTTTATGTAAAAAACATACGTCCATTTGAGTATTCAACCTTGTTTAATTTGGCCTTTACGGCATTAAAATATGAAAGTACGGTCTTAATTAACGCGCCGTTTATTCAAGAAGTAAGAGATGAAAAATATATTTCTGAACTCAAAAAGAGAGTAGAAAAGTATGGCGCGCAGTTGATTTTGATTTGGATAACAGCGTCAGCGAACGTCTGCTATGAAAGAAAGAAATTCTGATAGAGATAAACTAAAACTTGAAAACTGGGATAGTTACGTAAAAATGATAGACTATAGCGTGCCAACAATTTTAGAAGAAAAAAAATTAGTAGACAAATGTATTCATTTTAACAACGAAAATGAATTGACGCAAAAAGAATCGTTAGAAAAAACTCTAAAAATTTTAGGAGAATAAATATGTTAGACAGACAAAAAATCATAGAAGACGTAGAAAAGAATAAAATTATCGTAATTTTGCGTGGTTACACTCAAGAGCAAATAATAAAAACTGTAGAAGCAATGGAAAAAGGCGGAATTAAACTTGTTGAAGTTACTTTTGACCAAACGGGCAAAATTTCGGACAAGGAAACGGCTTCGAATATCCGCGCCGTTAAAGAGCATTTCGATGGGAAAATTCGCGTAGGCGCAGGTACGGTTATGACGGAAGAACAAGTTGAACTTGCTTATCAAGCAGGCGCTGAATATATAATATCGCCTGATAGTTACGAACCCGTAATTAGAAAAACTCGTGAACTTGGTATGGTGTCTATGCCTGGTGCATTGACTCCTACGGAAGCGGCAAACGCACACCGCTGGGGTGCTGATTTTGTTAAACTTTTCCCAAATTCAGAAATGAAAATTTCCTATCTAAAAGCATTGATGGCGCCACTTTCTCATATCAAATTCCTTGCTGTTGGCGGGGTAAATCTTGAAAATTTCAAAGATTTTATTTCGGCTGGAGCAAAAGGTGTAGGAATGGCTACAAATATTGCAGATAGAAAAGCAATTCTTGCGGGAGACTATGATAAAATTACAAGCCTTGCAAAAGCATTTACTGAACAGTTGTAAAGATGTTTAATGCAAATGGTCAACAAGAACAATTGTTACGTAAAGAAAATGAAGAAAAATTGCGAATAGAAAGACAAAAACAAGAGGAAGAAAAACAAAAAGAGCTCTACGGACCACCAAAATTTTTATTTTTGAAAACGTGGATCATCGTCGCAATAATTGTTAGCATATTATATTTGATAGCACGATAAACTGAATTAAAACCTTTAAAAGCGTTAGAAATTTTCTAACGCTTTTTAAGTTTTGGTTCTTTTAGTTAGGCACACTTGCAACCATCAATAACCTAATCCGAACTTCAAGTTTGGGTTAGGTTATTTTCTTTTTCAAGTCCTTGCTCCAAGGGCTTTTTTTGTCCCTTTGATACTTATGAAGGATTTCAAAGAGCCTCCTAATTTAATAAGAAATACTGTTAACCGATAACTGTTTTTATTTTACTGTTGTTTACGTCAACGATATAATTTGTGTCTATTAAGATATTTTTCAGGAGAGCATCCGGTTATTTTTTTAAAATTTCTGTAAAAGGTGGAAAAATCTTTATAACCCACCAAGCCACAAACAACGGATATTTTTAATCCTTGTTGAATAAGTTTTTTTGCTACGGATATTCTAGTTTTATGCAAATATTCATTAAAAGTACACCCTGAAACTTCTTTAAATACTTTGCAAAAAACGCTGACTGAAAGCGCAGAATATTGTGCCATTTCTTTAAGAGAAAAGTCTTCTGCGTAATTTTGATTGACGTATTGTATAGAGTGTTTAATCTGTTCTCTATAGCCGTATAAAATTTTAACTTTTGTAGCCTCTTCGCTCTCTAAATGTTTTCTGGCAAACGTGGTTATTAATAGGTTAAGATAACAGCACATAACTTCTTCATAGGCAACTTTCTTTTGATTAAATTCATTAAGCGTTTGCATAAAAATGTTTTCAACAGTTAGGGATTCACTATCTTTTAACGTAACTTTAGTTAAAATGTTTTTTTCATTGTTTAACCAAGAAATATAATCGTTTGCAAGTTTATTCCCGTTCCTAATTTTTCCAAGCGCATGCGCTGTGAAGGAAAAAGAATAAAACTCTGAATTTTCTGATTGTTTAATAAAGTGCATACTTTTAGGTGGGGTGATTACCATATCCCCTTGAAAAAGCAAAGACGAGCCGACTTCTGTAAAATTTTCCACACTGCCTTTAATTATATAATATATTTGGTAATAGTCGTGCGTGTGTGGTTTTTGCGCCTCCATAGAGTTTTTCACTATTTGAATATGCATATTTGAAGTGGCGTTTTTATAATAAGAAAGTACAAAATTTTTTACGTTCATAGTTTCTCCTTTTACATTATTATACACCTAAAAAATAATTTTTGCAATTATATAAATATGATTTGCAATAAAGCAACTTAAATTAAGTGATAAAATTTAATAAAGGAGAAAAATATGAAAATAGTTGCGTTATGTGGATTATTAGGTTATGGTTACGACCAGCAGTCACTTAAAAACGCCTTTCTTGAAAAGGTGGATTATTTGGGCGTAGACGCAGGGTCAACCGACCCAGGTCCTTATTACTTGGGTAGTGGTAAATCTTTTACCAACAGAACTGCCGTTAAGCGTGATTTAATGCTTGCGCTTCCTTTGGCAATAGAAAATAAAACGCCGTTTATAATAGGCACGGCAGGTGGCGCGGGAAGTAAAGAACACGTTTTATGGCTTAAAGAGATAATTTGTGAAATTGCTGAAGAACTTTCTTTGCATTTCAGTTTGGGCACGATTTATTCAGACGTTTCTAAAGAGTACGTTTTAGAAAAACTAAACGGTGATAAAGTAAAAAATATGTCTAATTATTTTACACTTGATAGTTCGGCTATAAATCAGAGCGAAAAAATCGTTAGCCAAATAGGTGTTGCGCCTATTATTAAACTTTTAGAGAAAAAGGTTGACGTAATAGTTTGTGGGCGTGCTTGCGATACGGCTATTTACGCCGCTCCGCTAGTTATGAACGGATATGACGAAGGGTTGGCTTTCCATATGGCAAAGATTATGGAGTGTGGGGCAATGTGTTCGGAACCGGTTGCCGCCGCAGATGTTATGCAAGCGTATGTCTACGATGGTTATTTTGAACTTAAACCTGCAAACCCCATAAGAAAATGTACGGTTGAAAGAGTTGCCGCACATACTTTATACGAACAGTCAAATCCGTATTTAATTTACGAGCCAGACGGGGTTATAAATTTATACGATTGCATTTTTACTCAAATAGATGAAAGAACGGTTAGAGTAAGTGGTTCAAAGTTTACCCCCGCAACGGAAAAAACGCTTAAACTTGAAGGCGTAAAAAAATCTGGGTATAGAACTATTTCTCCCGCAGTAATTAACGATAGTTTAACCATTGAAAAACTTCCCGAAATCATAAACACGGTTAACGAATTTGTGCGCAAGAATAAGAGCGCGGATATAAAAGATGATGATTTTGTTATCAACTATAAAACTGCGGGTGGAAAGGAAAGTTCGCTTTCGGTCATAATAGACGTTGTTGGAAAAACTCAAGAGATTGCCGACGCTGTGTGTGCTTTGGCGCGTAGCAGAATGCTACATTGTGATTACTTGGGTAGAAAATCTTCGGCAGGAAACTTGGCTTTTCCGTTTTCCCCGTCTGATATCCACGTTGGCGAGGTATACGAATTTTCGGTTTTCCATCTTGTAAAAGTAGATGATTTATGTGAAACTTCAAAATGGACGGTGGAAGAAGTATAATTATGAAAAAACTTATAGATTACACAAAAATATTAAGAAGTAAAAACGCAGGGCCGTTGTTTATTACGTTTGACTTGATGTTTGATAGCCGTGAAAAAATGGATTACGTTATGAACAACCTAAAGCCTTGTATGATTGCAAAGGCTTACGACGTTTTAGAAAGCGATATATCTATAATTAAATACGAAGTGGTTAATTCGATAAAAATAACTTTCCCTAGAAAAAACGTGAGCGGTAGTTTTTTGGATGACGATATTTATGGTTGTCAACAACACGTCCCATTGTCAAATATAGAGGTTTAATTATGTATGTAGATAAAGAATATATAATCAATTTAAGACGAGAAATGCATCAATATCCCGAAATAGGATTTGATTTACCAAGAACGCTTGCGCTCGTTAAGAGAGAACTTAGCGCAATCGGATTGGACTATACCGAAGAATACGGCGAATCGAGCGTTGTTGCTACAATTAACCCCGAAAAAACGCATTTCACAATTGGTATCCGCGCCGATATGGACGCGCTTCCTATAACTGAAAAAAATGATATTTCATACAAGTCTAAAATAGATGGTGTGATGCACGCTTGCGGGCATGACGCGCACACGGCAATGCTTCTTGGAACGGCAAAGGCGCTTTACGCTATGAAAGAAAAGATTGATTGTCGCGTTAAACTTCTATTCCAACCGAGCGAGGAGGGCAGACGCAGTGGGGCTGAGGAAATGGTCAATCACGGTGTTATGGACGATATTGACGTTATCATTGGTTTGCACGTTGAAAACTGGCTTGAATCAGGAGAGATTGGAGTTTGTAAGGGTGCTTCTATGGCGTCAAACCGCAATATAAAACTGGAATTTTTCGGTAGGACCGCTCACGCAACCTTACCACAAACGGGGAACGACGCCTTGGCGGCGGCAGTAGGTACTTACAACGGTATTCAAACAATGCTTACAAGAACGATAAATCCATTTTCAAAATACGTGTGCTCAGTTGGGAAACTTTCCGCTGGAACAACGCAAAACGTCGTTGCTGATTATGCGGAAATGCTCATAACCGTTCGCACGTTCGATATGGAACTTGACAGTCATATAGATACTTCTATTAAAAATATTGCTAAAAATAGCGCCGAGGCTTTTAACTGTACGACAAAAATTGATTCTACTTTGAATTGCTTTGTTTTGTACAACGATTCATATATCTCGGAATTAGTTCTTACGTCGGCTGGAAAGGTAATTGGCAAAGACAAGGTGGTTAAAATGCCCGAAAAACTTAGTTCGGAGGATTTTTCGCAGTATCTCACAAAAAAGCCAGGAGTATTTATAAGGCTTGGCACGAGAAATGCAGAAAAGGGATGCACGACTCTTCCACATAATAACGACTTCATGATTGACGAAGATGCCTTGCCGATAGGCTCTAACGTTTGCGTTCAATTCGTTTTAGATCATCATAACGGTATTGACGAACAAAAAATTAAAGAAAGCATGGGAGAAATATTATGATAAAAACCGAAGTGTACGAACAAGTTATTTTTGAAACCATTAAGCGTGGTGCGACCGAGATTTCTAAAGACGTTAAGTCGGCTTTTGAAAGGGCGATTGAAAAGGAAACAAAGCCTGATGCAAAAAAAGGGCTAGTTGCAACGCTTAAAAGTATGGAAATGTCAAAAGTTAGAGAGAACCCGTTGTGTGTTGATACGGGGTGGCCAATTTTCTACTTTATAGTCGGAAACGAGTGTGAAATTGAAGGCGGGTTTAAGGAGCTTGAAAACGCGACTCGTAGAGCGGTTGCGAAGGCGACTGACAAAGGATATATTCGTGCAACAATGAAACATCCTTTAACCGGATATGACCCAGGCAATAACGTCGGCGAAAATATTCCTGACTTTACTTATAAGTTCGTAGATGGTAAAGATTTAGAAGTTATATACGTTGCCAAGGGTGGTGGTAGTGAGTGCTTTGGCGGAACTAGGCACAAAGTTATTGCTTATGCAGACGGAGTTGAAGGAATAAAAAAATTCGTGGTTGATTGTTTTGTTGCGTCAACTAGAGCGGGGGCAATATGCCCACCGTCAGTGTTGGGCGTTGGTATAGGTGGAACTGCTAACGTTGCTGCAAATCTTGCTAAAGAAGCAGCGTGCTTAAGAACTGTTGGCTCATCTCACCCCGAAAAGGCGTTTAACGATATAGAAAAAGATTTATATAAGGCGTTAAATGAACTCGGTATAGGTATAATGGGGGCGGGTGGTGATACTTCCGTTTTAGCCGTTAACGTAGAATACGCTTATACGCACATAGCAGGAATTTGCGTGGCAACAAGTAGTAACTGTATGGTTGCAAGACGCGCAAGCACGCTTATAAAGGATGGCGGACAAGTTATTCCGCAAGACAGCCCCAACTGGTTTAATGGGAGGAAATAATTATGGCAGAATATCATTTAACTGCGCCTTTAACTGACGCAGACGTTGAAAAACTTAATATCGGTGACGTCGTATACATAAGTGGCGAGGCGTTTACTTGCCGTTCAAGATTGCAAAAATATATTTTTGACGAAAAGAACGTTTTACCCGTTTCTATTAAGGATAGAAACGTTTTAATTCACAACGGACCAATCGTAATTAAGGAAAACAGCAAATGGAAACTCGTTTCGTTTATGCCAACTTCTTCAATAAGATTTGAAAAATGGGGCGCTAAAAGTGTTGATGAATGGAATCTTAAAATGATAGTGGGTAAGACGACTATGGGAGAACAGACAATGAAAATGATGCAAGAAAAAAAATGTGTCCACGTTTCTCCGCAGTCAGTAAGCCCTAATCTTTGGATAGATTCAATAGAAGTTCAAGACGTATATTTATATGATGAACTAGGAAGAATTGAGGCGTGTTGGTTTTTTAAACTTAACGATATAGGTCCTTTTATCGTGGATATTGACACGAAAGGCAACAATTATTTTGACGCACTAGAAAAAAACGTGCTTGAAAAGAAGGCTGAAGTATTAAAAAGTATCGGTGTTGACCCTAATTTTGAATATACGGAACTTTACCGTGAAAGATAAACCCATAAAAGCGTTAGAAATTTTCTAACGCTTTTATTTGGGAAATTAACATATTATTGACAGGCAAACTAGAATATGATAAAATAAACAAGAAAAACGTAGCAGTAAAAGAAGACTTTTCAATGCTATATGACATGGAGAGAAAAATGAAGATTGTAGTATTTAAATATGGGGAATGTTTGTATCCTGAAAACAAAATTTTTTACGGTGTAAAATCAGAAAAAAAGATACCTATGTCATTTTGTTTTTATCTTATACAGACTGATAAAAAGAACATCTTGGTAGACGTTGGCTGTGACGGGAAAGAAAGATATAATTTTTACGTTTATGCTAAAACGACAGACCTTTTATCTCAATACGGACTTACGCCTGATGATATAACAGACGTTATAATAACCCATGCCCATTTTGACCATATTGACGATTTAGGTTATTATAAAAAAGCAATGGTGCATATTCAAAGAAATGAAGTTCAGAAAGCGTTGCCATATATAAAAAACAGAGAAAAAGTAAATATATTTGAAGAAGAAATTACAATTGAGCAAAATATAACGATAAAAAAATATGGTGGACATACTGCGGGTTCTTGCATTGTATATGCTGGAAAATGTGTTTTATGTGGGGATGAATGTTATTTTCCAAAGAACTTTGAAGAAAAAATTCCTACGGGCAACTCATATTGTTTAGAAAAGAGTCAGGCGTTTGTTGATAATTATGGGAACGGGGAATATAAGCCTCTTTTATTCCATTCACCGGATATTTTAAGTGGCGAAGTAGGTTTTTTAATAGTTTATGAGGACTAAAATTATAATATAGCAAACACAAAAGGCTTATAATTTAAAATAAACTCATAAAAGCGTTAGAGATTTTCTAACGCTTTTAATATTGTGGTTCTGCTGGTTCACCAGCCGTGCAACCACTAGATACTCGTTTGAGCTTTTTCAGTTCAAACGAGTTTTTTATTAAAAAATTTTTTATCTAGGTAAACATTAATTTTTATTGTGTTTTATTGTATCAAGTGCTATAATTTATTAAAAAGTAAATTTTTTATGTAATAAGAGAGGAGTTGTAAATATGGATTGGCAAGCATTGTTAAACACGTTGATACAATGGGCAACAAATACTGGCGTAAAAATAATAATTGCGTTAATTATTATGTTTATTTCTTTCAAAATAATAAATTCTGTTGCAAAAAAAATTGTTAAACGAGGGGAAAAAAAGCACGCAGATAAAACGATTTTTCAAACTCTTGCTTACGTGCTAAAAATAGGACTTAAAATTGTTGTAATTATTTGCTTAATTGGGTACTTAGGTATAGACACTAGTGGATTGACTGCATTAATAGCAGCACTTGGCGTAGGCATAGGGTTAGCTGTAAATGGTGCACTTTCTAATCTTGCTGGTGGTGTTTTAATTATTTTAACTAGGCCATTCAAGATTGATGATTACATAGAGGCGTTAGGTTATTCAGGAACAGTGATTGATATTCATATAATCAATACCAAACTTTTAACACCCGATAATAAAGTTATATACCTTCCTAATGGAACTCTTGCAAACGCAGAAATAGTTAACTATTCGGAAAAAGATTTAAGACGTGTTGATTTTACGTTTTCAATCGGTTATGGTGATGATTTTGAAAAGGCAAAACAAATTATAACGGATATATGTGTTGCGCACGAACTTGTTTTGAAAGATCCACAACCTTTTGTGAGAGTGAAAGAGCACGGTTCTTCTAGTATAAATATAACAGCAAGGGCATGGACGGAAAATAAAGATTATTGGACGGTGTATTTTGACGTCACCGAAGCCGTAAAAACGGCATTTGATAAAGAAGGCATAGAAATTCCTTTCAACCAACTTGACGTCAACATAAAGAACAAATAAACAAAGAGATTTTATGTAAAAGCGTTAGAAGTTTTCTAACGCTTTTAATATTGCGTCTCTTTTAGTTTATCAGGCGTAAAGCTAGGGGAAAGGAACTTAAACTAATTAAGACTTTTAGGTTTAATTGATTTTATTAAGAATCTATGATATGATGTGTTTATGGAAAACATAATTTTAGTGCCTATTTCTATTGATGATATAGAAATTTTAGATTTAACAGAATATAATAACTTGTCTATGGAAAGCAGGAAATTGCTTGTTTTAGATTCCGAAAAGGGATTATGCAAGGGCGAATTTTTTCGTTTTTATTTGATAAAAAAGGGTAATGAAACTGTCGGTGTTATAAATATGTATGGACACGGTGCCGATATGATAAGCGTTGCCCCTGAAATATTTGAAAAATTTAGGAATAAAGGGCTTGCAACAAAAAGTTTAAATATGGCTTATGAAATTGCAAAAGGATATGGGTTTAACAAAGTTATTGCAGGAATAAGAGAAGAAAACGTTGCAAGTCAGAAATTGCACGAAAAATTAGGATTTTTATTTATTGAAGATTTTATAAGCAAAAATGGGAAAAAGATGAAACGATATTTTAAAAGTTTATAATCAAATATGCGTAGCACAGAAAAGTAAAATATTTTTTAAAAAATTGTTGACAAATAAAAAACATAGGAATATAATTTAGAAAAAATATATAAAAGCTGTGACGAAGACGGGTCCTATAAAACGTTTTTCAAAGAGAGTCGGGGGCGGTGAAATCCCGATAAAAACTAATAGAAACCTTATCACTTCCGAGCTGAAAGCCCCAAAGATAATTTC
>SVHO01000039.1 GCA_015055725.1 Clostridiales bacterium
AAAATTTGATGTTTTTCATCACTTTTAGAACCTTAAAATCGTCAGTATTTTCCTAATAAAAAACACCGTTGAACCTGATGAGGTTCAACAGTGTCTCACTTGGTTGCGGGAGTGGGATTTGAACCTCACGACCTTCGGGTTATGAGCCCGACGAGCTACCAAGCTGCTCCATCCCGCGATATTCGGCGCACTTATCTTTAGTGCTTATCTATAATATACTATTAAATCGCTTTTGTCAACCGTTATTGCTAAAAAAATTTAAATATTATTGGTTATGGCTTGTATTTTTTTTGTTGGTTTGCTACAATTAGTATATGAAAATTGATTTTAGCAAAACAATTTCACATAACGACGTGGTTGCCGTTGCCCTTTCTGGCGGTGCTGATTCCATGGCACTATTACATTATATGCAAAAAAACGCAAAGAATTCTTCTTTTAAGGTTATTGCATTAAACGTTGAGCATGGTATCCGTGGCGAAAGTTCAAAAAAGGACACGGAATTTGTGAAAGCGTTTTGCCGTGACAACAACGTAGAATTATTAACGTATACCGTTGACAGCGTTAAACACGCGCAAGAAAAAAATCTTTCAATAGAGCAATCGGCACGCGAATTGCGATACGGCTGTTTTTTTGACGCGATAAAAAGTGGAAAATGCACCAAAGTTGCAACTGCGCATCACCAAGCAGACAACGCTGAATCCATTTTGTTCAATCTTTTGCGTGGAACGGGCATAAAAGGCGTGACTGGCATTTTAGAAAATTACGACGGTAAAATAATTCGCCCCATGCTTAACGTTTCAAAAGACGAAATTCTTAATTACGTTAACGAAAACGCTATTCCGTTCGTGACGGACGAAACCAACCTTGTTGACGATTACACGCGCAATTATCTAAGGCTTAACGTTATTCCCGAAATCAAGAAAATCTTTCCCGAAGCCGAAAAAAGTATAACCCGTTTTGCACAAATTGCTAAATGCGAAGACGAATTTATGCACCTTGAAGCGCAAAAGCACGTGCGTTTTATAGACGGACGTGCGGAAATTGATATTCCGCTTCACAACGCTTTACTATCGCGCGCGGTTATAATTGCTCTTAAAGGTTTAGGGCTTGAAAAAGACTGGGAAAAGGCGCACGTGGACGGCGTTATTGGGCTTTCTTCGCAGTTAAACGGCGATAAAATAAGCCTTAAAGGCGGTGTGACTGCTATTAAGGAATACGACAAAATCGTTCTTTATATTAAGCCTATCTCCCCCGACTGTGAATTTTCTTATCAAATAGGTTCTTTTGACTTTGGCAAAATAAAAATTGAAATAAAAAGCGTTGAAAGGCAAACGAATTTAAAAATTGGATTGAAAGCCGATGAAGACAAAATTCCAAAAAACGCGGTTATTCGTTTTAAGAAAGACGGCGATAAGTTCACTAAATTTGGTGGTGGAACGAAAAGTTTGGGTGACTTTATGACGGACAAAAAAATACCCTTGCGTATCCGTGACGAATTGCCCCTTGTTGCCGTTGATAACGACGTTTTGGTTATTTTCGGCGTGGCGATATCCGATAAAATAAAAGTTGAAAAAACAACGACGAAAGTTGTTGAATTTATAAAAAACAATAAAGGAAAGCAAAATGAAAGACTTAATCAAAGCAGTTGACAAAAACAGGCAATTAATTCTTGACGCCGAGCGTTACATTTGGAAAAACCCAGAAACCGGCTATAAAGAATTCAAAACTTCCGCATATATGGCGGAAAAATTTACCGAACTTGGCTATGAATTAGTTATGGCTGATGGAATAACTGGTTTTTACACCACGCTCGACACAGGAAAAGAAGGGCCAACCGTTTTAATTTTAGGCGAATTAGACTCTATTATTTGCCCTTCTCACCCAGAAGCAGACCCACAAACGGGCGCCGTTCACTCTTGCGGACACAACGCACAATGCGCGGCACTCTTGGGTGTTGCTGCCGCCCTTAAAGAACCGGGGATATTAGATAAATTTTGCGGTAAAATTAAACTTTGTGCCGTTCCCGCAGAAGAACTTCTTGAAATTGAATTCCGCACAAAACTTATGGACGAAGGCAAAATCAGATATTTTGGTGGCAAACCTGAATTTTTAGCGCGCGGATATTTTGACGACGTTGACATTGCCTTTATGGTTCACACTAGCGCTGGAAAAAATAATTCAAGTAAACTTGGTTCCGTTGGGTGCTTGGCTAAACGCATTGTTTATAAAGGCGTTGCTTCACACGCAGGCGGTGCTCCATGGGCTGGCAGAAACGCACTCTACGCTGCAACTTGTGGTTTAAACGCGTGCAACGCTTTGCGTGAAACTTTCCAAGAAAAAGACATAATCCGCTTCCACCCCATTATGACGCACGGAGGCGACATGGTTAACGCTATCCCCGAAAGCGCAACAATTGAATCTTACGTTCGTGGTGCTACTTTTGAAGCAATGGTGAAAAATAATAAACGCTTAAATCAAGCACTTATCGGCGCGGCTCTTTCGCTCGATAATAATATTGAAATTATAGATAAATCTGGTTATGCACCACTCTATAACGACTTGAATATGTTAGACCTTGCAAGAGACGCTTATAAAGAACTATATCCTGACCGTGAATATGATGCAATTCAAGTGGTTGGCTCAGGAAGCACGGATATGGGTGACTTGTGTTGTGTGATGCCTGTTGTTCATCCATATGCTTGCGGTGCAACTGGAACAGGTCACGGCAACAACTATTATATTGCAGACCCTGAAAAGGCATGCATTGACAGTGCAAAATGGCAATTAAATATGCTTTTAATGCTCACCAAAGACAATGCAAAACTTGCCAAAAAAATTATTAAAGAATATAAACCTATGTTCAAGAATAAAGAAGAATATATTGAATACTGCGACAAGTTAAATTGCGCAGGTAACCGCATCGATTATCAAGGCGAAACTGCAACAGTTAAATTCTAAACTCTAACACAATAAAAAAGCCGAAAGACAAATTTTGTCTTTCGGCTTTTAGTTTTTTCAAAATATTTGCTTTTATTTTATTTCTTTTAGTAAATATTTTATACTTCTTTCAACTTGACTTAACGGGTCTTGCATAGTTGAAGCGTTATCCTGCTCAACTAAAAAATGTTCAACCCCGTTTTCCTTCATCTTTTTTATAACCGCTTTAAAATCAATCTGCCCATCGCCAATAGGTGCAAACGTTGGATTAAAAGTTTTATTTTCACTATCATAAGTTATCATATAATCTTTTAAATGAACGCAAGAATATCTGCCTTTAATTTTATCAAGCATTGCTAAAATATCATTTCCAGCATATTGCAACCAATAAGTATCAAGCGTGAAATTTATATAGGGTGCGTTTTCAATCATATAGTCAAAAATGGTTTTTTCACCGTATTTAATAAATTCATAGTGGTGATGATGATAGAAAAACTTAAAACCGTTTTCCGCCATTACTTTTCCCGCTTTATTAAGTTTATCAATAGTCTCTATACAATTTTTTTCGTCGACAAATTTATCTTGTGGCATAGCGCCAAGCCCTATGTTTTTACACCCAAACGAAAGGTGTTCTTGGATAAGCGCATTGGTGTCGTCAACAATTCTATCAAAAGGAACGTGCGTCAAAACGACAGGTAGCCCTATTTTTTCGCTCACTCTTTTAATCATTTTCGCATCATAAGGCCCACCCGAATATTGAAGACTTGAATACCCCATTTCTTTTAATTTAATAGCCGTTGCCAAAAAATCTTCTTCCGTTTGTATTAGATTGCGAATTGAATATAAATTTAAACCGAATTTCACTTCAATATCTTCCTTTCTCTCTTAATTAAAACTTAGGTGTTGCACCCAACTTTTTACACAATTCAAGCGAAAAACTCATTGCCGATTTAGGACCGTTTGCCGTTATAAGATTATCGTCAACTTCAACATCTTTTCCCGTATAATCACAATCTTTTAGCATATTTAAAAAAGTTTGTGCGGGATAACAAGTAACTTTTCTTCCGTTAATCAATCCGTTTTGAGCAAGCACCACCGCTGGCGACGCACAAATGGAAGCAACTATTTTACCTTGTTTTAGAGCGTTTTCTATTGCTTTTATAACCTTTTCGCTTTTAGAAATATTAGTCGCGCCAGGCATTCCACCAGGAATAACTATTCCGCTATAATCACTAAAATTTACGTTTTCTAAAGTCAAATCAGCCTTAACCGCTATATTGTGTGAGCCAACGGGGAAAGCACCGCTTACCGACACCAAATCACAAAAAACCCCTGCGCGCCTTAAAAGGTCAACTGGTGTAAGTGCTTCAATTTCTTCCGTTCCATCTGCAAACAAAACCGCAACTTTTATCATAAATTCCTCCACTTGTTTTTTATAATTATATCCTTAAAGGCGCACTCCGTCAAGCCGTTTTTAATTTTTGTTAAACGCTTTATCCCGCATTTTATAAAACAAATAATTCTCTCTTTCCACAACAACAAAAAAGACCACCATAGTCGCTCTTCCCTTAGGGAATTGCGACAACTAAATAAATCCTTGCGTATTTGTGATATTTGTCTTACGACAAGTTATATTGCTACGCAGTTATATTTGCCTAACGGCAAGTTAAGGATTTATTTAATATAACTTTGGCGATAGCCAAAATATAACTGTTTGCTATGCAAACAATATCGCTTTACTTAAAACTCGACTTGTAAAAAGTCGAGTTTTCTTTTTACCACGCTAAACTACTTGATAAAATTTTTTATATGTGATATACTAATTATGCCAAACAATCTGAATATTCGTAGCCATAGGTGTTTTTTCTTTTAAAGGAATATTATACCTTTTTTTGGCAATACCATTAAGAAAACCAAATTTGTAAAAATGCGGCTCCTTCTTAATGGTAAGGTTTCACCTATACTACGATAGATTGTTTGGCGACAATTGGAGTCTGCGTTTTTGTGCGTCGACTTCGGTTGGCGCACTTTTTTATTTTAGGAGGTTTTTATGAAAAGAAAAGGACTATTATTTGTGGCTTTAGCTATGTTACTTTGTGCGCACAGTTTGTGTTTCGTTGCTTGCAACGAAAGCCCACACATACACGACTATAAAATGCAAACTTCTGACACTATGCATTGGCTAAAATGTGATTGTGGCGACACAAAAGAGAATAATGCACATGGTGGTGGAACTGCAACCTGTGTAAACAAGGCAAAATGTACAACTTGTAACGAAGAATATGGTGAACTAGGTAACCATAGTTATGGTGGGTGGAAAACTAATTCTAATGGTACACATAGTAAAACGTGTATTTATGACAATACGCATGTTATAACAGAAAATTGTAGCGGTGGAACTGCAACTTATGAAGAAAAAGCAGTTTGTACAGATTGTTTAAGTGCTATGGAGAAAAATTAAAATACAAGATTCATTTAGAAACTAATGGTGGTCAATGTGATATAGATTGTGTTGAGTATCTTTTGGGAGATAGAGTAGTTTTACCAATTCCCTCTAAAGGCGAACTGTTTTTTGAAGGATGGTTTGTTGACCCAGATTGTAAAGAAAGGTTTACGGCAGGATATTACAATAATTATGATACAACTATTTTATATGCAGCCTATTCTTCTTATGATTTAAGTGCCTATGAATTTGTTGAATATGGGAATGGTTGGGATTTAGTTGCATATACTGGAAACGAAACAAAAATTATTGCTCCAGAAATTTATAAAAACAAACCTATTATAAGAATTTTAAATACAGTATATGCCTATAACACACAGTTAATAGAGTTAACTATACCAGATTCAATTTTATATCTACAGTATGGGCTTTTATCAGGGTGCACGTCCTTAAAAATTCTAACTATTTCTTCTCTGCCTTCAAAGCTCGGTTTATTATTTAACAAGCATACTTTCGATATGTCCGTTACTATAAACGATGTAATAGAAAGTGGTTGGGATTATCGTAGTTATGGGTCATATTCTTATGCTATTCCATATGGGCCATGGAGTTTAAAAAATAAATGGTACACATACAACGGTAGCAATTATTTATATCAAGGCGAAAGTGTGCATTTTATTGAAAGAACTCAACGAATAACGTATAATGGCTCAAACATAGATTCGTATTCTGCACCTTGCACAGCGATATTTGTGGCATATTCTATTCCTAAAACATTAGAAAAATTAGTTGTTACTAAACAAGCTGTTAACGATGTAAAAGATGCTATTACTAATTGTGATTGGTTTACTGTTATAGTGGATGGGCAAACAATTGCAGAGCCATATATTCCAGGTGGAAGATAACAAAAGTGTAGCACACTATACTTAACAAAGTTAAGTTGTGTGTTTTTGCAAGCAAAAATGAAAAGACTAACGAAGTTTTCGTTAGTCTTTTATAATGTCTAAAAAATCCCTAAGAGTGACGCACATAAGGTAGTCTTTTTTGTTGGCGCGCCGTAAGAGATACATCTACGCTTTGCTACGATGGCATAGCCGAACTGTTTGTTTTTGTTTTTTACCTTGTCATCTCTCGCTTTACTTAAACAAACAGTTCACTCGTCTAGACACAACAACAAAAAAGGATAACCGCTTTGGGTTACCCTTTTTTGTTGGCGCGCCGTAAGAGATTCGAACTCCTGGCCTTTGGTTCCGTAGCGTCAGAAAAATGTCATTTTGCATCATCCCTAATCATTTATAATTATCGTTAAAAATGGCTGTTTTTTAATGAAAAACTGTCAAAAACGGCTTATTTTCGCAATTTTGCGTTCTAGATAGGATTAAAAATGAAAAGCGATATTTATATGGTATTCGCATTTTTTTTGCAGAAATTTGTTACAAATTCGTTACAAATTCGTCACTTTTTTAGGGTTCTAAGTCACCTCATTTTTTATATGCTTTTACATAGTTTAGGCGTATGAATAAATTTATAAAATATTCTATTAAATTTTAAGGAAAAAATATTATGAAAACAAGAAAAGAAAAAAATAATTTCAAGTTAATTGCAGAATACCCAGAAATACTTACTTTCAAGGAAATGATAACAATACTACGTATAGACAAAGTTTGTGGATACAAAATTATTAAAGAAAAGAAAGTTAAATGTGTAAAAATAGGTCGTGCGTGGAAAATAATCAAACAAAGCGTAATTGAACTATTAGAAAAAGGTACATAATAAATTATAATTCGCAAGCTCCTTATTTGCCATTCGTTGTGGCTTATCGTAGCATAAGTCAAATCACAAAGTAAGGCGAAAAAAATAATACTGAAACCGTTATATTTGATTTTAATAGGACTTCCTTTATTAAGGGAGTTCTTTTATTTTACGCATTATTTTTTGTCTTAATCCTTGCTTTCTGGCTATAAGCATTAAAAGGTAAATCAATTATCTTTGCCCCATGCTACTTGGCCCCTGCCGAAAGGCAAATACAAAATAAGGAGTCAAATATATGACAAAAGTAGTTTACTCAGTAACCAGAAGTGGTAAAAGTGATTTTACCAAAATCACAGGAATCGGATATAAAACCGATAAAGATTTAATTATCGCCTGTGTAGGCAAAAATGGAAAACCGTATATTAGAGTGTTTGAAGATTGTATTAAAGAATGTCATTCAATACCAAGCAGACCAAATGAATATAAAGGTTCTATAACAGAATACCGTGAAGTTGAATTTGAAAAGAACGGTTCTTATGAAATTAGAGAAATCGAACTTGAATACGACATCTGGTATAAATTAGCAGATAAATAAGGAGATGTAAAATGAAAGAACTTTATTACTTAAAAGAATTTCAATACTTTGATGGTGAAGAATTTGTCACCTTTAATATCTATTTCCTTAATAGAGAAAAGAACGTCGTGACGTTAGTCGTAACTAATCGTGGAAAAATATCTATTACCGATTATGACCTTTATGAAGATAAAAACGGACTGTATTTTGAATATGGTCCGTCTTTTGAAAAAATAAAAATAGATGATTTTCAGGAGTGTGATTAAAAGTTATGAACAAAAGTATTGAAAAAATTTGCGAAAAATTAGATTGGTCTATCAACGAATATAAAAATGATGTTGAATTAGAAAAGTTCTCTCCCGCCGGCGAAGATTTCTTCTTCTGCGTAGATAAAAAAGACTTTATTAACAATGTTGTTGAATATGCTGAAGACTTTGATGCAGACGAACACGCTGAAATGTGGATTGAAAATAGACACACAGTTAGTGGTGTTCCACAATCCATTAGAACTTTAATAGATGATGCTGATGCCATAAAAGAAATGCTTTTAGAATTGGCTGAAAACTTAAAAAGAAAAATAAAAACAAGGAGATAAAAAAATGATTAGCGACAAAATTAGTGTAGTTATAGGCTCTTGGGGCTCTTATAACGAATGTAACGAACGTGCTTTAGGTTCTAAATGGTTAGACCTGTCAGATTATTCTGGCTGGGATGAAATTGAAAAAGAACTTAAAAAACAAGGCTTTGAATTAGACGGAATTGATGAAGAATTATTTATACAGGACATTGAAGGTATTCCGTCTGATAGCAAAAATTGGGATTACTGCAATCCACAAGAATTTTTTGAAACATTAAAAGAATCTGGCATCCTTGATGACGATTATAAATACGAAACGTTTCTTGCGTATTTAGAAGTATATTCCTATGATGACTTTGAAAGCCTTGTAGAAAGAAATGGTTCACGTTGGGATGACGACATAATTCTATACAAAAACCGAAGTTGGTATGATATCGGCTATGAACTATTACACGACTGCCACGATATTCCAGACTATTTAGACAATTATATAGATTATGAACGTTTTGGCGAAGAACTTCGCTTTGATGGTTTCCACGAATATAGCGAAGGCATTATAGAAATTAGATAAAAAAATTAAGGAGATATAAATTTATGAAAACTGAAATTAGAGAAAGAAAAGAACTTGCTGTAGACCTTATGGAAAAACTTGGTATTTATAAACCATACATTAAAGCTTTTTCAGAACAAAGCGACCACGCTTGCTTTTTTGAAAACTTTGCAGGTTTTTGGGTTTATCAAGAAAACGAACTTTTCAACAAAATGGCTGAAATAGAACTCAAATATAACTGCACCGTTTACGCTATTACCCACGAAATTACGTCTTTTGGTGAATGCTTTTCATTTTTAGTAGTTCCCGAATATGACGAAGACTGGGATAATCTTGTATATAAGCAAGGCAAATACTTTAATGCTTTTGCTTACGTTTGGAATAAAACCTACGAACCAGACAGTGAATTTGGCTCTATACTTGTTCAAAGTTTTGGTGGTGGCATTAGACGTGTCGGATAAGGAGAATTAAAATGGCTAACAAATATTTTTATTATGTTCTTGTTCATAGCGAGAACAACGCAAGATTTATTACTAAAGTAGATAACAAAACTAAATACGCATATTGGAATAAAGACGAACCACCTATGTTATTTGCAAAGTCATACGCCGAAGATTTAGCGTATTGCTTAAACCTTAATTTCCACCCTGCGTTCGTTGTGGAAAGTTATTTCAAAATTACAAAACAAATATTTAACAAGGAGAACGAAAATGAAACTAAAAATAACGATTGAATACGAAAACCAAGTATTTGAATATCAAAACGGCTATCAAGCTTACATATTTGATTATGCTATAGAAAATGAATTTGATAAAAAATACGGATTTGAAGAACTAAAGCGTTTTGTATATCGTGTTGGCGAATGTTATCTAAAAGACAGTAATTCTACACCATTAGGCACTTTAACAGACTTTATGGCTCAAAACTGGGAAAGCCTCAAAGAATTATCAAGGTACGATATTCTTGATAAGTTTTATGAAAAATATATTTAGGAGATAACATTATGAAAGAAATAGACAAAAGAAAAAACGCTGGTTATGACATTATTTCAACAATATCATTTCCAGCAGAAGAATATGTTTTAGGGATTAAAACTATTAACGAGAAAAATCAATACGTTACTTGGTGTTGCGTAGAAAAAGACAATTACCACTACGGACACTATTTTAGTGATTATAAAACAGCAGTTAAAGATTTGTATGAACGAGCAAAAAAATATATTAATTGGACTTTGGAGAATTTATTATGAAAGAAATTTTTATAGTTAGTTTTGACTGGGCTTGTGATGATAATAAAGGTTTAGATATTTACGCCTTTACCACCTATCAAGCCGCTTATAAAAAATTTGACAGTTTAATAAAAGACGAGTGCAATCCTGATATGAGTTGGGTTGGCGATATGGTCTTTGATGAAAATGGCTGTGTTCAGTCTGGTTATGACGTTAGCACTAATGACTGTGATGGAAGAAAAGAAAGAAAAGAAAACCTATACTGGAACGTAGACGATTTAGGCAATTATTGCCGTTATTCGTATATATTTTTAGAAAAAAAAGAATTATTAGGAGATTAAGCAAATGAAAGAATATAAAGTAATGGCTCATATCCACTCTTTAGATGGAGAAATGCGAGAAGTAACAATATTAAAACAAGAAGATATGTTCGGGCATAAAATACCGAACGCATATATAGTTGATTATGGTGGTGTTAAATGCACCGCCATTTTTAATACTTATAATGGTCAATATTACGCAGATGATAAATACGGAATTATAAAGGAGAATTAAAATGGAAAAGAAATTTAACGAACTTAAAAGCTATTTAGATTATGAATTTTCTTCCGGTTGCGAAACTGGTCAAGATTACAAGACTTTTGAAAGGAAATACATAAACTACCTTAAATTATTATGTAATAAATGTGGTTGGGAATTTTTTAGTGCAAATAAAAATCACTATTGTTTTACAGCATTTATTAAAAACGAACAAAATAAATTTGTATATATCTCCATAAGCGACGTTAGATGGAATAAAAACTGGTTTAATCACGTCTTAATAAGAACAGCAGAACACTCTAGAGATTATACA
>SVHO01000040.1 GCA_015055725.1 Clostridiales bacterium
TAATGATTAAACATCCATTATTACTAAACAAGACGCTATATTTTTTCTTAGATTATAAG
This sequence comes from Clostridiales bacterium, assembly GCA_015055725.1. Lineage (GTDB taxonomy): Bacteria > Bacillota > Clostridia > Christensenellales > Borkfalkiaceae > UBA1259. The sequence continues at coordinate 60 of SVHO01000040.1, forward strand.
CTTGGCGAGGAAGTATTTGATAAACCTTGGATAATTTCAGCGCTAACTAACCATAGAGGACTTTGTGAATATGGAGGATATAAAACATTTAATAATCTTTTAAGAGTTTCAGAAAAGGTTGAAGAAAACTTTGGTGAAATTGTTAATTTTTATAGGCGTGAATTTGCTGACGGGCTTCTTATGTGTTTTTTAACTCAAAAAGAAGATAAAAACTATTTAGTTTCGCTTGGGGCAAACACGGTTACTGCAAAACAAAGAACAGCACTAACACAGTTGACGCCAGAGGAAAAACTTTTAAGGCAAATTTTTGGGGAGAAAGCAATTCCTACGGAAGAACAAGAAATCCGTCCGCACTATGAATATGTTTGTGAAATAGATGTTATAGAAGATGAAAAAGTTTATGATGTTATATATTTGTTAGCAGTATTAAAAAGTTGCCTAAAAGAAATTTTAGTATTGTTAAATGGAGAACATGGTAGAAAAATTAAAGTTATAAAATTAACTAAAGATGGAAACCCCGTTCATCCATTATATCAATCTAAGACTTCCGTTTTAATCGATTATAAGTAATAAAATAGAAAGGTCTAAAGGAAATTAAACATGAAACTAGATGAACTCCTTGAGGATAGTAAAAATTTAATAAAAGAAAGAATAGGCTATATTTTTATCTCTTTTCAAAAGGCCTTTCCTGAGGTCGGTTACGATGAGCGTCCTTCTATTGTTGGAATTGGAGAGCCGGGAAAACACTTGCTATGTTATTTTAGAAGAGATGATAAGGAAATCTATGTAAAATTCAAGTCTAGTAACGAAGCTTTTGCATTAACGTCAATGAATATTGCTGAGATAGATTCTTGTATTAATAAAACAGTTGAGTTGTTCCAAAACAATAAATTAGTTTCGCAAGGAAAACGTTCGGTAAATAATGGTGCGTACATAAGGCAGAAAAATCAAGTTTTTGAAATGTCAAAAATTCGAGAATTATTGGAGGACGTTGTTTTAACTCATGGCTCGGTTGTTATCAGAAATGTAGCCTCACGAAGATTAACAAATGCGTTATTTAATAGGGGTATAATAAGAATCTCGGATTTAAGTGGTTGGAATACTGCGAAATTGCTTAAGGTGCGAAATTTTGGCATTACATGCCTTGAAGAATTGTATTATGTTTGTCATGCCCTAAAAAAAGATGAGGAGGCAAGTAAAAGGGATAAAGAAATTTTGTTTAATAAGGCGACAAAAGCCTTGGTGAAAAGATTTTCTGAAAATGTGAACATACAAAACTATTTAATCTCAATAAATTTTGATGAGACACTATTTGAGGAAGAAACGCTTGGTAGAATTTTATGTTTAAGGAATAAAGTTTTAGACGACCAAAAAATATTCTTTTCTAAGAATCAAATCAGCTTGCAAGAACAATATTTGCTTAATTATAAAAACTTTGAGCAAATGTACAGTGAATATCAGACATTATTGAAGAATGTAATAAATGAACACATTATAGATGCAAGAGATAGGAATATAATATTAAAATTGTTAGGTTTTGATGGAAACAATTATACGTTAGCTGCGGTTGGTGAAATATATAACATAACAAGAGAAAGAGTTAGGCAGATATTTTCAAAAAAGGTACGAAGATTAGCATATAGGTTTAATTTAAATACAGGACAAGGCATATCTAATTACAATGCCCGTAATAATTTTTTATCAAATTTTTCTTCTTGTCCTATAGATTGTTTCATGCTATACCTAAAAGCCGAAAAGAATGAGTATTCCCTTAGAGCTTTTGAAATGGTTGTTTTACATAAAAGAAGTGTGCCAAATAATTTGGAAAATTTATTATCGGCAGGTTGTAAGTTTTTAAAAAATAGAGAAACGTTTAAATTTTTAACGCAAGGAGAATTTATTTCCAAATACAATGAATTTTATGTTATAACTAATGAAAACGGCGTAGTTCTAACAGATATAGCATTATTGGAAAAATTAAAAAAAGCAAGAGCAATTATGGCAAGAAAGTTAGGTTTGCCGGATTTATTGGTGTATCGTAATCGACAACTAGTTCTTCTTGCAACATATAAACCATTGGATAAAGAAACTTGGGAATTATTGCCAAAGTTTTCAAAGAAAACATGGGATGAATATGATGTAAACATGTTGGAAGTAATAAAACAACACGTAGGCGAAAAAGAGGATTTTATAGAAGAACCTGAACCTGTTGAGCAAGACCTTGAAAAAGCACATTATTTTTCAAATGAAAAGCTTAATTCGCTAGCATTAGAATTGAGAGCTTTTGCAGAGGAACAAGCAAAAGAAGATGGTATACTTTACTGGAAAATTTTAAGAAGAACAGCCATTAAAGATTTATGTAAAAAACTTCCTGTCACAAAAGAAGAATTAATCGCAAAGAAAGTTATATTAGGTAGATTTGTTCGTGAAGTATATGGCGAAAGAATTGTAGAAATAATAAAAAATTTCGTTGCAGATGAAATGCCGTTCTTGTTAGATGATAAAACAGCCGTTAAAGAAGAGGTAAAAAACAAGAAGAAGGCAGAAAAAAACAATTTAGAGATAACGGTTGATGGTTTTAGAGTTTATGTTGACGAGGATGGAGCTATAATAACAGATATGGCGCTTCTTAAACGTCTTATAGCACTGAGGGACACTATTGCCAATGAGAAAAATGTTCAACATTATGATGTGGGAGGGTCAAGTTTTTTAGTTGAATTAGCGACTTTTAAGCCACAAACAAAAGAACAATGCCTTGAATTAAAATATATTCGCGATAACTGGTTTGATAAGTATGGAATAATATTCTTAAAAGAAATAAATGAACATTTTAATAGCAAATAATTTGATATTTAAAGCAACAATTCGACAATTTTTTTGATGTTCAAAATCGTCAGTAAAATACTGGCGATTTTTTATTGATTTTCGAATAGGCGGACCTCCGGCGGAGTAGGGGCAAAATCGTTAGAAAAATACTAATGTTTTGCGACAAATTAAGGGGGTTCGATTCCCGTAGCAATAAAGATTACTTATACCCCAAAACGCAGTTTAAACGCGCTTGGAACAATCTTTTATTTAACGACGAGCACTCTTACGGCGCAAGCGGATATCGTGGCAGAAGGGTTCACGAAACGTGGCTTCAACATAACGATTGGGTAAATAAATCTTACGATTTTTCAGTTAAAGAAATTGAGCGTTCTCTTAAATCAATTTGCTCTAAAATTAAGACCGTTGAACCAGCCGTTGCAGTATTTAACCCCACCAATCAATCTTTTAATATAAACGTTAAAAGTAATGATGGAACTAAATATAAACTCGTTCGTTTGCCTAAATTCGGCTATAAAGTAATAAATAAATCACAATTTATTGATAACGAAATCTCGCTTTGCGACGCGAAACGCGCGCCCGTTATTGAAAACGATTTTTATAAAATAAAATTTGCCGAAAACGGAAGTATAAAATCTATTTTCGACAAACAACTATGTGCTGAACTGCTTGATAAAAACGGTGAATATCGCTGTAATGAAATTTTATTTACTAAAGACGACCATAAAACCTTTAGCGTACCCGAAAAAGCAAGTTTTAAAATTAGACGAGATTGCGACGGCATAACTGTTTTAGTGACGACCAATTTAACTTCTCTTAAAGCCCAAATAGAACAAGAAATAACCCTTTGCGCAATTGAAAAGAAAATCACCATATCTAATCGCATTTTGCACGCAAAGGAAATGTATAACTTAAAAGACAAGCAAACTTATACGCGTTATATTTATATCTCTTTCCCCTTCTTAGTTGAAAATGCAAAAAGGCTTTGTCACTTAAACGGCACGGTTATGGAATATGCAAAAGACGTTAGCGGACATTGTACCGATACTTACGCCTGCATGCACGATTGGTGCGCTTTAGAAAGCGATAAAATGAACGTTGCACTTATCACGAAACAACCGCAACTCGTAGAATTTGACCATATTCACTTCGATAAATCAGACTTTGGCAACGCGGGAAAAGGGTCTAAAATATTCTGCTACGTTGCTAACGACTGGTTGCAAATGCACGTTCCAGGTGGGAACGAAATCAACTATCAATTTGATTACGCCATCACTTCCGATTACGATAGATTAAATTTAGACGATATACACGACGTTTCAGAAAGATTTATAACCCCCGTTCACACGGTTGAAATTGACAATCAAAACGGAAAATATTCTCAAACCGAAAAAACTTTCTTTGATTTTAACACGCGCTCTCGTTTTCTAACTTTAAAACCCGCTGACGACGGCGACGGCATTATCGCGCGTTTTTACGGACAAGAAACGGAAAGCGTTATCAAAAACCAAATTTTCGAGCAAGTTTCAATCGACGAATTGCCAACTGAAAAACGTTTGCGCAACGGTTTTTACACGTATAGAATTAAAGGATACAAAGCAAAAGAACTCAAAGAGAAAAAAGTGTTGTTGAGCCGTGAAAAGCCATTGCCCGTTGGCAGTCATTACACGGGTCTTATAGATATTCCAAAGGCAACTAACGGCGAAAACGACGGGCAAATTTATTTGATTTGGGGCGCTAATAAAGAACCGAACTTCTCACACTATGAACTTTATAGAAGCAAAACGCCAAACTTTAAGGCTAATAAAAAAACTTTCGTTTCTTTAATTTACCCTGAACCTTTCGTTATAGCAAGATATTCTGACGAAGGATTAGAAAACTATACCGAATACTTTTATAAAGTGCGCGCAGTGAATAAACAAGGCGCAAAAAGTGATTTTTCGCCCGAATTCTCTGCAAAAACCAAACAACCTTTGTAAAAACAGTTTTTCTTTTATAAAGATTTTAAGCACATAAACGCTTGACAACTTTTATTTGCGGTAGTATAATTAAGAAAAATTAAACTTAAACCGTTGACGGAGAGTAGTAAGTTTTATCACTTTTTCCAAAGAGAGCCACAGGTGGTGTGATTGTGGTGAAAAATATAAAACCAAATGGACTCCTAAGGGCGAACGAAAGCGAATTTTCGCAAGTAGCAATCGACGGGTTCTGCACCCGTAAAAACGCAGGGCGTATGACGGTACGCGATAAAAGTGGACTTTATTAAAAGTCAATTTGGGTGGCACCACGGTAGCAATTATCGTCCCAAAGAACGAGAAAAATGCGTTCTTTGGGATTTTTTCTTGTTTTGAGTAAGAAAGAGGTCGTTATGAAAAACTTATCTACAAAAAAAATTATAATTTCATCCTTGTTTCTATCTTTAACTATTATTTCAACGACGTTTATTAGGATACCAATACTATTAGGATACGTCAATTTAGGCGATGCGTTCGTTTTCCTTTCCGCATTTATTTTAGGTCCAATATTGGGAACTATAATCGCAGGTGTTGGATGTGCGACGGCAGACCTTTTCGGGTATATAACTTATGCACCGGGCACGCTAATAATTAAAATGGCTATGGCTCTCGTTGCTTGCATTTTGAACAAAGTCTTAATAAAAGCAACGGGCAAAAGATTACTCGCTGAAATTATCGCAGGAATAATTGGAACGATAATTATGGCGTTTGGATATTTCATTTACGAAACGTTGTTCTTTTCAACAGCCGTAGTTGCTTTTGTAAACGTCCCTTGGAATCTTTTGCAAGGTGCTGTAGGAATTTTTATATCAATTATTATTATGAGAATACTCTCATCAACTAAAATTTTAGAAAAAATACAAAATTAGGAGCGTCATCATGGATAACAAAATACCTTATAAAATTTATCTTAGTGAAAACGAGTTGCCAAAACAATGGTTAAATTTAAGGGCGTTTATGGAAACTAAACCTGCCCCCCTTCTTAATCCTAAAACTCTAAAACCTATGACGGCAGAAGAACTTTCAGACGTTTTTTGCTATGAACTCGCTAAACAAGAAGTTGACGACACCACGCCTTATATCGATATTCCAGACGAAGTGCGCGATTTTTATAAAATGTATCGCCCAGCACCGCTTATCCGCGCTTATTGCTTAGAGAAGGCACTTAAAACGCCTGCCAAAATTTATTATAAGTTTGAAGGCAACAACACGAGCGGTTCACATAAACTAAACTCTGCTATCGCGCAGGCATATTACGCTAAACAACAGGGCTTAAGGGGTGTGACGACCGAAACGGGCGCAGGTCAATGGGGCACGGCTCTTTCTATGGCCTGTTCTTACTTTGGGTTAGACTGCAAGGTGTTTATGGTTAAATGTTCTTACGAGCAAAAACCGTTTAGGCGTGAAGTTATGCGCACTTACGGTGCGTCAATCACTCCGTCACCATCAGAAACGACAAACGTTGGTAGAAAAATTCTAAAAGAATTCCCTGGAACGAGCGGTTCTCTCGGTTGCGCTATTTCAGAAGCAGTTGAAGCGTCGTCCACGAACGAAGGTTATCGCTACGTTTTAGGTAGCGTTCTTAATCAAGTGCTTTTGCACCAATCGGTTATCGGTTTAGAAACAAAAACGGCGCTTGATAAATACGGTGAAAAGGCAGATATAGTTATCGGTTGCGCAGGTGGTGGCTCTAACCTTGGTGGACTTATAGCACCTTTTATGGTTGAAAAATTGCAAGGCAAGGCAGATTATAAATTTATTGCGGTTGAACCATCTTCTTGCCCCTCCCTTACGCGCGGTAAATACGCTTACGATTACTGCGATACGGGTAAAGTTTGCCCCCTTTCAAAAATGTATACCTTAGGTAGCGGATTTATTCCCGAAGCAAGCCACGCAGGTGGACTAAGATATCACGGAATGACTTCTACTCTTTCAGAACTTTACCATCAAGGACTTATGGAAGCAAGAACGGTTAAACAAACGGAAGTGTTTGAAGCGGCTGAACAATTTGCAAGAATTGAAGGTATTCTCCCCGCCCCCGAATCTTCACACGCAATACGCGTTGCTATTGACGAAGCGCTTAAATGTAAACAAACGGGAGAGCAAAAAACTATCGTGTTCGGACTAACGGGAACGGGATATTTTGATATGTATGCTTACGAAAAGTTCCACGACGGAAAGATGACTGATTACACCCCCACCGACGCCGAACTTCAAAAAGGCTTTGACGGAATTCCCAACATAAACCTTTAATAAAAAAATAATTACCGCTTGGAAATTCCCAAGCGGTTTTTTATTTATATTTTATTAAAACTTTCTCTAAATTTTTTGGGGCTTAAACCAACTTTCTTTTTAAATATGCTCGTAAAGTCGTTAGCATTTATATATCCTATCTTAAATGCTATATCCGAAATTGGAAGGTTAGTTTTTTCTAAAAACTTTTTTGCCGTTTTAATCTTAAAATCTAAAACGTAATCAATTAAACTTTTCCCGTTAAACTTTTTAAATTCTCTGCTAACGTAAGTTTGCGAATAGTGAGTTATATCACACACGTCTTTAATCGTAATTTTCCTGTTTACGTTGTTTGCGATATAATTGAGAATTTCATAATAAGTTTTTTCACTCGCCGACAATTCCTTTTGAACTAAATATTCTTCTTCTATTTGTTTAATAAGTTTTTCAAAAGCATAACAAAGTGGAATTATAACCGTTTTTGCAAGATTTTCGTCTATATCAACTTTACCTTTTTCATCTTTTTTCAATAGGCAAATTATGCCATAACGCTTATCGCCATAATCAATAGGAAAAACGTATTCACTAATGCCTGCAAAACACGTAAACGGACCAAAATTTTCAAAACTGACTTGTTTAACAAGTTGCTTTTGCCGTTCAATACAAATTTGCTTTTTATTTTCTTTTACTCTTAAACAAAATTCTGTCGTATGCCCTACGTAAAACATCAAACTGTCATAGCAAAAATGAAAAATTGGGTCGAGATTACAAAGCGACACTGTAAACCCACTTTCTCTTAAAAAATCAATATATCCCGAAACTGCTTTTTCAACAAATAATTTTGTGTTAGATTTCATAGTTTTTATACCATATTACACATTTATTTTATTGTTTTTTTGCATTATACTATACTTAAATAAATTTTTCAAGAGGTTTTATATGAAAAGTATAAAAATAAATGCAGACCTTTGCGTTATTGGTGGCGGTATGAGTGGAATTTGCGTTGCAATTTCCGCTGCGAGAAAAGGCGTTAAAGTTGTTCTTATCCACGACAGAAACGTTCTTGGTGGCAATGCTTCAAGTGAAATTCGCATGTGGCCACGCGGGGCGGGTAGATACTTCCCTGAATACAGTGAAGGTGGCTTAATTGAAGAAATTGCTCTTGACAATATGCACTATAACCCCGAAATGAATTATAGCCTTTTCGATGCGGTGCTCTATAACAAAGTTGTAAGCGAAAAAAATATTAAACTTTTGCTTGGAACAACTTGTATAGGTGCAAAGTGTGAAGATGGAAAAATTAAATATGTTAAAGCTTGGCAACTTGCAAGTTATAACTCTTTTATCGTTCACGCAAATTACTTTGCAGACTGCTCTGGCGATTGCATTTTATCTGAATTCACAAACGCTTTAACTATGCAAGGTAGAGAAAGTAAAGACGATTATGGCGAACCTCACGCAAAAGCCGTTAGGGATAACAAAACAATGGGAAATAGTTGCCTTTTCAAACTTAGAAAAACGGATAAACAAGTTTCTAACAACCCTTTCCCGTTTGAAACTAAACCTGACCCAACTTCCTTAAATAAACGAGTAAACTTTAACACCACGGATTACACTTGCCAAAACTTTTGGTGGCTTGAACTCGGTGGTAATAAAGATGCTCTTAAAAATGCTGACCAATTAAATCACGACCTTATCTCTCTTGCCTTTGGCACTTATTCAGAAATGGTTAAGCAAACTCAAGGAAAAAGTGGTTGGAAGCTTGATTGGGTGGGTTTTCTTGCGGGTAAGCGTGAAACTCGTAGATACGTTGGAGATTACGTTCTAAACGAAAACGACGTTATCAACGCCACCCCCTTTGACGACGAAATTGCTTACGGCGGTTGGGGGTTAGACGACCACAACCCCGACGGCTTTTACGGAACTGAAGCAAACGTTAACACTGTGCTTAATGCGCCGTATCCCATACCTTATCGCTCAGTTTATTCAAAAAATATCGACAACCTTTTCTTTGCAGGCAGAAATATTAGCGTGACTCACCTTGCTCTTTCATCTACGCGTGTTATATTAACTTGTTGCGCTATTGGGCAAGGGGTTGGAAATGCCGTGGCAATAGCAAAAAAATACGGCATATCTGCACGTGAAGTAGGGCAAAAACATATAGACGAATTAAAACAAGAAATCTTGTTTGACGACTTAATGCTCCTTTCCACCAAACGCAATCAAACGATAAATTTTTCAAACGGCATAGAGCGTGACCTTAACGGCGAACAAAACGGAGTAGTTTTAGATTTAGGGCAAGAACTTTCTTTCACAACCAAAAAAACTTTTTGCAAATACGTTAGATTAGTTTTTGATAGCGACTTCTTGCGCAAGGAAACGTCACACCCCGCACTAAAAAATTTCCCCTTATCGAATTATAATAGTTTAGATGAAATTTCAGTTAAAACCCCATCTTCTTTGGTTAAAGATTTCACTATTAAAGTTAAATGCGATGGGGCAGTGAAAACGATAAACGTTAAAGATAATTTCCAAAGGCTCGTTTTAATCCCTATAAATGCCGACGTTGAAGAACTTACCTTCTGTGCCGAAAAAACGCACGGCGCACAAAAAGCAAAAATTTTCTCAATCGATATAACTAAATAATATAATAAAAAAGAGTATCAATTACGATACTCTTTTTTTCTTGGAGCTGGTGAGCGGACTTGGGCAACTTTGAACAGCTACCTTTGACGGACTAGCCCTACGGAGCTTTAGCGTAGTAGA
>SVHO01000041.1 GCA_015055725.1 Clostridiales bacterium
GAGCCAGGAATACAGAAAGATTGCAAACCGATACCGATATTTGCAGCAGCGGTTGCAGCAGATTTATCACCGGTTTTTTCAGCCGCTTTCAATGCGATTGCACTGCCAACGGTATAAGCCCATTTTGCGTTTTCAAAGCAGATGGGTTGAGTTTCTTGCGTAATGGTGTATGGGTCAATACCATACTTATCGCAAATTTCTTTACATTCATCAATAGAAGAGATGCCATATTCAGCTAAGGTTGCAAGAATTTTGGCTTCACGTCTTTCATAACCTTCAAATTGTGCCATAATAATTCCCCTCCCTATTACTCTTTACGCGGGTCGATATATTTAACCGCGCCGTCTTCTTCTTTAAAGCGTCCGTAAGTGCCTTTTGCCTTTTCGTATGCTTCGTTTGGTTCCATACCTTTCTTAATGAAATCGGTCATCTTTCCAAGTGAAACGAATTCATAGCCGATAACTTCATCATTTTCATCAAGAGCCATTCTCGTGCAATAACCTTCGGTCATTTCAAGGTATCTAACACCCTTAGCCTTAGTGCCGTACATAGTGCCGACCATTGAGCGTTCGCCTTTGCCAAGGTCTTCCATACCAGCACCGATAACCAAACCGCCTTCAGAGAAAGCAGATTGAGAACGGCCGTAAACGATTTGAAGGAATAATTCTCTCATAGCCGTGTTAATTGCGTCACAAACAAGGTCGGTATTAAGTGCTTCAAGCAAGGTTTTGCCGGGAAGAATTTCCGCCGCCATAGCTGCAGAGTGGGTCATACCCGAGCAACCAATGGTTTCTACAAGCGCTTCTTCAATAATACCGTCTTTAACGTTTAATGAAAGTTTGCACGCGCCTTGTTGAGGTGCGCACCAGCCTACACCGTGCGTATAAGCAGAAATATCTTTTATTTCTTTTGCTTCAACCCATTTGCCTTCTTCGGGAATGGGTGCGGGTCCGTGTTTAGGCCCTTTGCATACGCAGGTCATTTCTTTAACTTCAGTTGAATACTGCATAAATCTATGCCCTCCAAAAAATCTTTAAATATCTTTTTAAGTATATCATATTAAACGAGTTTTTACAATTAAATTTTATCGCCTTTTTGCGCTTTTTCGGGGTTTTTTTCCACAATTCGCTTATAATGGAATAAATATTGTTGATAATAACCTGAATTTTCTTTAAAGCGTGAAACAAAATATTCGGCTTGGCGTTTTCTATCTTTAATATTACCCTTAAAATCTTCTCTATAAACTTTTTCTATCCACGTATCCACGGGAAAAACGTCACTACGATGAAAGCCGAAAAGCAACGCGCAATCTGCAACTTTTTCACCTATACCCTTAATTTGAATAAGGCGTTTTCTTAAACTTTCGGTGGGTAAATTTATTAATTCGCTTTGGTTAAAACCGCCGTCTAACTCTTGCGCAAGCCCTTTAACGTATTGCGCGCGATAACCTAAACCTATGCTTTTATAAAACTCTAATGGTGCATTTTTTAACGCACTAATAGTTGGAAAAGAATAATATGAAAATCCGTTAAACTCCTTCTTTTCTCCTATCCCTTGTGAGAGGCGTTCAATTATCCCCTTTATGCGCGGTATATTATTATTTTGTGATATCACGAAGGAAATCAACGCTTCAATAGGGTTTTGATTAAGTATCCTTATCCCTTTTCCAAAGCGCGAAGCGTTAGTTAATATTAAAACGCCTTCACTTTGTGCTGAGCTGACGATTTTAGAATAATCACGCGAAAGGTCAAAATAATTGAAAAAATAATCTTTATCCCCGTCATCACACTCAATCACGGCAAAATCGCCATTTTGATAACAATAAGCACATTTATCCAAAGAAAAGACTAAGAAACCTTTTTCATAAGGGATAAACCTAAACACTTGTCCGCACTCTAAAGTGTCTTTAACCGAAAAAAATTCGCCGTTAAAAATAATTTGTTCCATAACTTTTAATTATAAAAATAGCGGACTTAACAACCGTTAAGCCCGCCGTTTTTTTAGTTTTCTTTTGCGTAAACGCTAACTTTTTTGTCGTTTCTGCCCATTCTTTCGAACTTAACAACACCATCGATAAGTGCATACAAAGTATCGTCACTACCAATACCAACGTTGTTGCCTGGGTGAATTTTAGTTCCGCGTTGACGAACGATAATTCCGCCAGCAAGCACTTCTTGCCCGTTAACTCTCTTTACGCCAAGTCTTTTGGAGTTGCTGTCTCTACCGTTCTTGGTGCTACCGCCACCTTTGTGGTGAGCAAATAATCTAAATAAAAACATCATAATAACTTACCCTCCTATTACTTCGCAACGATTTCGAGAATCTTAACTGCGGTGAAAGGTTGCTTGTGACCTTGCTTTTTCCTTTCGTTCTTCTTTGCTTTGTACTTAAACACGATAATTTTCTTGTTTTTACCTTGTTCTACTACTTCGCCAACTGCCTTAAATGCCTTTGCTTCGTCAGCAACTTTAACGCCGTTTTCATCTGAAACCATTAAAACGTTAAATTCAACTTTGTCACCAACGTTTGCTGAAAGTTTTTCAAACTTAATGATTGAACCAACTTCCGCTTTGTACTGCTTTGAACCGTTTTCTACGATTGCGTACATTTTTGATACCTCCTACTAACCAGTCTCGCCGAATAAATTTTTTTGGGCGATGCTTAGTTTAAGCATACTTAAAATAACCCCTTTCGAGCGGCTACCTGCTTATTCTATAACATTTAAGTTAAAATGTCAAACGTTTTAAGCATAAAAAATAAACCTTTTCACAAACTTAATTTATAACTATTTAAGGAGATTTATTTTATGGAAAAAAACGATTATAACGTTAAAGCAATTACAGACGTTTATAAAAACGCTCACATTGCACTTCAAAGCATTTCTGACCTTATTCCCGCCGTGGAAGACAATGAACTTTTAACTGAACTTAAAGAACAATACGAAGGATATGAAAAAGTTATCGGTGAGATTTCATCTTTTATGATTGAAAACCAAATTGAACGAAAAGACGTTAATCCTTTTAAAAAGGCTATGCTTTGGGGAAGCATTAAGATGAAAACCTTAATCAACAGCAGTAAAAACCAAGTGGCTGAAATGATGATTAACGGCACGGTTATGGGCATAAACGAACTGACCGCTATGAAAAATGAAAGTAGCGTTCTTGACGACGAAGTTAAGTCTTACGTGGAAAAATTGCTTGAATTAGAAGAAAATTACAACGAAAGACTTAAAAAATTTTTATAAGTTATATTAAAAACGGCAAAGGGTTATTACTTTGCCGTTTTATTTTATTAAATTCTTAACTTTTGACATATTAATTTTAACTTTTGACATTGACAAAGCAATCTTTATAGAGTATAATTCCTTATAATTATTAAAGTTTTACGAGGTGTCGCTATGAAAGTTGTTTCTTTTAATATTCGTTCCGAGTGGAATGCTGATGGTATAAACAGTTTTATCCATAGAATAGGTTTAATTTACGAAAAAATCAACCAGGAAGAGCCGGAAATTATAGGTTTTCAAGAAATGATGGACGGACATCTTGACGTGATGAAAAAACTTTTCCCCAAATACGAATTTTTAGGTTGCGGTAGAAATAAAAACTTGCTGGGCGAAGGCGTTTATACAGCATATAGAAAAGACGCACTAATTCCTGTTGAAAGCAAGGTTTTTTGGTTAAGTGATACACCTGAAGTACCAGAATCAAGATTTGATTTCCAAAGATGTACGCGCCATTGTATCGTAAATTTATTTTACCATAAGGCAAGTGAAAAATTCCTATACGTTTATAACACGCATTTGGACCATTATCACTTAATTAATAAAGATGCCGACCCAAAGGTTGACTCTAGAACAAAAAGCGCAAAACTTATTTTGAAACGCCTAGATGCTGACCTTAGCACTAAAAAATGTCCTGCAATATTTATGGGTGACTTCAATTCTCGCCCAGACGCAGAGTCAGTTAAACTGTGTAAAGAATATGGACTTACCGATATAAGCGAAGGCATTGCAAACACCTTCCATAAATACGGAACAATTACGGATAATTGTAAAATCGACTACATGTTTGTCACAAAAGACTTGGTAGAAATTGCCAAACCTGCATATATTTGGGAAAATACAAAAAACGGAATTTACTTATCCGACCATCACCCTATTGCAACTGAAATTGATTTTTAATTAATAAAAAATTTTGCGACCTTTTTAAGGTCGCTTTTATTTTACATAAATTTTAAATGTTTATAAATACTAACTTTATGAAAATTCAAAAAGATTTACAAAAAAATCTTAATTATATAAAAAGCGAATTACAAAGTGACGACGTTTCTTTTTTAGACCTTTCTATTGGAAATAAAAATGGCGTTCTTGTATTCGTAAACGATTTAGTTAGTAAAAATCAAGTGGGTGAACTAATTTTGCGTCCTGCGTTTTCTTTTAAAGGAAAACCAACGCGCAAAAAATTGTTCGGTGCGTTTTTCAGCCCTGAAAAAACGGAAGTTTTAACTTTTGACGACTTTTTTAACGATTTATTGCTTGGAAACGCAATGCTTATAGTTGACGGAATTGACGGTGCGCTATCTTTTGGACTTAAAGAGTTTGAAAAGCGCGCTATCTCAGAGCCACCCACTTCTACCGTTCTAAAAGGCCCGAGAGAAGGGTTTGTTGAGTGCCTGCCCGTAAACGTAAGTTTAATCCGTAGAAGGCTTAAAACACCACATTTGCGCTTTGAACACATGACAATTGGCAAATACTCAAAAACCCCCGTTGCAATTTGTTATATAAACGGAATTGCAGATAAAAACCTTATAAAAACGTTAAAAGAAAAACTAAATAAAATAGATATAGACGCCGTGCTTGATTCATCTTACGTGTCAAAATTTTTAGGTGAAAGGGACACTTCTATTTTTAAGCAAGTTGGCAACACCGAAAAACCTGATATTTTGGCTGGCAAAATTTTAGAAGGAAGAGTTGCTATTTTAGTTGACGGCTCGCCTATCGTTTTAACAGTTCCCTACCTTTTGATTGAAGATTTTCAAAGCCCAAGTGATTATTATAGTTCACCTTATAGCGCAACGGTTGTAAGGTTATTGCGCGCCTTTTCAGTTATGCTTGCCTTGTTTTTACCCGCAGTTTACGTGTCCGCGGAATTATTTCATTTACAACTTATCCCTTTAAGTTTTTTGCTGACCATAGTAAACAGCATTAAAGGCATACCCTTATCCCCAAGTTATGAAATGTTTTTTACTTTGGCTATTTTCGAAGTGCTTAACGAAGCGAGCGTGCGCATGCCCAAATATGTTGGAATGGTGGTTTCTATCGTAGGCGGTTTAGTTTTAGGCGAAACGGCGGTAAACGCAGGCATAATTTCCGCGCCAACGCTTATGATAGTTGCTCTTTCTGGAATTTGCCTTTACACCGTGCCAGAAATGGAACAAACTTTTTCGGTTTTAAGGTTGTTGTTTCTTTTAGTTGCGGGAACGACTGGACTTTACGGACTTATTCTAAGCGTTTCAGCTTTTATAATTTATCTCGTTTCTTTTGAAAATTACGACACGCCGTTATGCGCGCCTTTTTCACCTTTAATAACGGCGGATATGAAAGACGGATTTTATAAAGGCTTTATAAAAGAACACGAATTCCGCCCTCAATCAATCAAAAACGTTAACAACCGTCGCATGAAAATTAAAAAATAATGGAGAAAAATATGAAATTCCAACTTAAAACACGGCAAGTTTGCTTGTTTTTTATCGCCTTTTTGCCAGTAATTAAACTTTTTACCTTACCAAGCGTATTTGCGCAAACAGCGCGCGAGGATATGTGGATTAGTGCAACTATAAGTTTATTGTTAGACTTTATAACCCTTTCCTTTTTAATCGTCGCCTGCAAAAAAGCACAAACTAACTTTTTCGGACTGCTCGAAAACAATTTTGGTAAAATAGCGTCAAAAATTATCTTAATGCTATACTTCGTTTTCTTTTCGCTTAAAGCGATAGTTCCGCTTGGCGAACAAAAAGATTACGTTGAACTAACCCTATACACGCTTATGCCAAGTAAACTATATTTCTTGCCTTTTTTTGCTTTGGCTTTTTACTTATGCACCAAGCACTTGAGAGTTTTAGGCAGACTTTCAGACGTTTTGTGGGTGTTATCCGTAATAGGGCTTTTGATTTTGCTATCACTTTCCCTGCCCAACGCTGAATTTGACGCAATTTTGCCCATAGGTGCAACAGGTGTTAAAAGAATTTTAAGCGCAAGTTTTAAGGCTTTTAACTGGTTTGGCGACGCCGTTTATCTTATGTTTTTTATAGGTGAGTTTGATTTTAGAAAAAAAGACGGTTTAAAAATTTCTATCTCTTATTTAATATCAAGTCTTTTAGTAGTTATTTTTATGGCAGTTTTTTATTCGGTGTTCACTTCTATTGCGTTTAGACAAAGATTTGCTTTAACCGAAATTTCTAAATATACCGCCGTTATAAACAATATCGGTCGATTTGATTATTTTGGCATAGTATGCTTGCTTTTTTCAAATGCTTTTGCTCTTTCCATACCTTTATATTTTTCGTGCAGGATTTTAAACCACGTGTTTAACATCAACAAAAAATGGATATCCGCGCTTATCACAACCGCTATCCAACTTATAATTATGACTGTTTTTACCCAGTATTATTTAAGCATTGAAAAATTGATGACGGGCGCGCTTTCTATTTTCTTCTTTATCATGGCAAACGTTTTGCCTCTTGCCACGCCTTTTTTAACGTTTAGGAGGAAACAAAATGAAATCAACGCTTAAAGCAAAAATTCTTTTAGGATTAGCATTCGTGCTATTTTTGTTCTTTTTTTCAAACGACTTTGGGTTAATTGACGTTGAAAAAACTTCGATTATAACCGCCGTCGCTATCGATAAAGAAGACCAAACTTTTACAGTGACCGCTCAAATTGCCGTGCCTGAAGCAACTGATACAAATAGTGAAAACTTAAAGGCGCAACTTTCTGGTAAAGGGTCAACCGTTGGCGCTGCCCTTAAAGATTTGGGCGACGTTTCAGGGTGGTTCCCAAAACTTGCGTTTTGTAATCTTATAATTTTAGGCGATAGTCTAACCGATACCAACGTTATTGAAGCACTTGATTACTTTGCTAAAACGCTTAGAGTTCAAGATTCTGCACTCGTTGCGCTTGCAGAAAATTCAGCAAAAGAATTGCTTTCAATAACCACACCGCTTGATAACATATCGGCTTTTGCACTTCAAAAAGTCATGCTTAAAAACCAAGGCTTTGATAGAGACGTTGCATCAACCGACATTAAAACCTTTTGCTCAGGATATTATTCACGAAACGGAAGCGCGTTTATGCCACTAATTAAAACGGTTAATTCAGGCGATAATTCGTCTGACGAAAGTTCTTCAGACTCATCTACAAAAGGCGGTTCTTCAGGTAGCAGTTCATCAGCAGATGCTAAAAATAAAGACAGTTTGTTCGACGCGCGAACAACCGCACTTTTTAAAGACGGATATAAGGTTGGTGAATTAGACCCCGAATTGACGCTAACTTTTAACGCTTTAACGCAAAATTTTTCAGACACTACCTTGCCTGTTAACGACGTTTTAGAACAAGACGGAAAAACGAACAATTATCTTTTAACCGTAATTTCAAGCACACCCAAACTCATTTTAAACGTTAACGACGGGTTAACGCTCGATATTTCGCTTAAACTTTACTGTAAAATAAGCGACCACGCGTCACAAAGTTCTAAAGATGCGCTTTCACAAAACACACCCCTTTCAACCGCAGTTAAGAAAAAGGCACAAGATTTGATGACTGAGCGCATAAACGCATTGATTGAAGTGGAAAAACAAACCGAGTGTGACTTCTTAAAAATAAAAGAAAAACTGTACCGCTATCATAACAAGCAGTACAGCAAATATAAAGACAATTTTTTATCGGTATTAAAAACAAAAGTTAACGTTATTGTTGAAGGACAAAAATAATCAATCGTTAAAAATTTTATCGATTATTTGTTCACCGTCAGCCCCAACTATAAAGTCACTAACGCTTGCGAAAACTTCTTTCAGTTGCTCTTTTAAGAATTTTTTACCATTTAACTTTTGTGATAAAGATTTTACAGGTTGTTTTTCAAAAAAATCACCCGTAATCGTTGCGTTTTGAATTAAACCTTTTTCCAAGTCAAAAGTAAGTGAAAAGATGCCGAACGGAAACTTAAATTCAAATTTATTAATCCCTTTTGGCGAGCGACCAATATTCCACTCGTAAGTGCTATATTTCTCTTTGACGAGCGCGGTTATTTTTTCAACGTCACTATCACTAAAAGTATATCTTTCGCAAGTTTTCAAAAACTCGTTTTCAAGCCCCTTTTTGAACTGTGACATAGTGATTTTTTGGTTTAAGCAATCACTAATATTAACCACCCTTGCGCGCACCGACTTTATTCCTTTGCTTTCAACTTTTAATTTGCTTGGATTAAGCGCAAGCGAAAGTTTTTCCATATCAGAAGAAAAAAGCAAAGTTCCGTGGTGCATAATTCTATTTCCGTAAACGGTTTGAGCGTTGCCAGAAATCTTTTTGCCATCAACCGTTATATCGTTTCTGCCCGAAAATTCCGCATTTACCCCTATTGAATTTAGATATTTGATGACGGGCGCGGTAAATTTTTCATACGCGTTTTCCTGCGCGTTATAAGGCGCAATAACGGTATAACATAAGTTTCCATTGTCGTGATAAACTGCCCCACCGCCCGTAAGCCTTCTAACCACTTTAATACCTTCGTTTTGAGTATAATTTAGGTTAACTTCTTGTGCGGTGTTTTGATTTATCCCAACGATAACCGAGGGAGAATTTATCCATAAATAAACGTAAAAACCGTCAGTTTGTTTAAGCAAATATTCTTCTGACGCTAAATTAAAATAAGCGTCTTTATTTTCGTGCGTGATAAACTTAAAATTTTGCATAATACCTTTTAAAATTTTCGGGGGCTAAATTTAGCCCCCGAACTATTGTTTTTTTGACGATTAAACGCCTTTCTTTGCCTTACGCATAACTTCCGCATCAGACGTGTTGATGGTTGAAACGTGTCCTTTAAGCGGTAAAATCTTGTCGTTGATGTAGTCGATAATCCAAGTGTCTTGTGGGAAGAAGTCTTGGTCGAATTCAAACGGAGGCGTAATCCAGTTTTGAGCACCGCAAACAACTGCAGGAGCATCAAGATAATCAAAGCAAAGTTCAGTGATGTTTCTTGCCATATCGTTAAGGATTGAACCCCTTGAGCAAGCATCAGAAGCAAGAATAATTCTACCAGTCTTTTTAACAGATTCAACAACTTTTTCGTAGTTGAACGGAACGATAGACCTTGCGTCGATAACTTCTGCTTCTACGCCGTATTTTTCAGAAAGAGTTTTTGCTGCGTCCATAGCCCTATAAAGCGTTGCTCCGATAGTAAGAATAGTGATATCACTACCAACTCTCTTGATATCTGGTTCGCCGAGCGGAATTTCATAGTATCCTTCGGGTACGCCTTCTTTTCTGAATTCTTCACCCTTATCGTAAATTCTTTGGCTTTCAAAGAAGATAACGGGGTCAGTTCCGTTAAGAGCAGAGTTCATAAGACCTTTAGCGTCATAAGGCGTCACAGGGAAGCAAACTTTAAGCCCTGGAACGTGTGCAGGAAGTGCAACCCAGTCTTGTGAGTGTTGTGCGCCGTATTTAGAACCAACTGAAACGCGGAGAACAACAGGCATTTTTAAGATACCAGAACTCATTGCTTGCCATTTTGCAAGTTGGTTGAAGATTTCATCCCCTGCTCTACCCATAAAGTCAGCGTACATAAGTTCTACGATTACTCTACCACCGCAA
>SVHO01000007.1 GCA_015055725.1 Clostridiales bacterium
CTGGTGAGCGGACTTGGGCAACTCTGAACAGCTACCTTTGACGGACTAGCCCTACGGAGCTTTAGCGTAGTAGACGCTGACCTTCAGATGGTTTAGCGTCGCCCATCAGGGCGACAAAAAAAGAAAACACCATATTTGGATGTTTTCTTTTTTTCTTGGAGCTGGTGAGCGGACTTGAACCGCTGACCTGCTGATTACGAATCAGCTGCTCTACCGACTGAGCCACACCAGCAAATATTCAAAACAATTTAACCTAAATTGCTTGAATATAATAACATAAAACTTGAAAAATATCAACGATTTTTCACTCAGTTAAAAAAGATTTTATTATTTTTTAATTTTCCCCGCTTATTCAATAAGGCTTTTAATCTTTTGAGCGTTTTCTTTACCTATCTTATAGCCTGCTTCATACGCCTTTTCAATGTCTTTTAATTGATAAGGCGTCATATCCCCCATATCAGGCACTAAAAATATATCGGGTTTTAATTTTTCAATCTTATGCGCCGTTAAATAATCGTCCATAATATCAAAAACTCTAAACGAAACGGCAAAAAGGTTTAATTTTTTAGTTATGTTTTTTAATTCTCCCAAAACGTCAACAGCAATAATCACTTCTGCGCCCATATTTCTAACCTGCTCAATAGGAACACGGCACTTAACCCCACCGTCAACTAAAAGCATTCCGTCTTTTTCTAAAGGTTTAAAAATGGTAGGAATTGTTGAACTTGCAGTCACCCCGTCAGCAACGGACTCGTCACCGCTAAACACTTTCAAATTACCCGTTAACAAGTCAACCGCAACACATTGAAATGGAATTTTTAAGTCGTTAAACGTGGGCGTTTTAGTGAAGAAAGACGATATTTTTTTATTCATTTTTTGAGCGCGCAAAAGCGCGCCGTTTCTAATTGGGTTTATAGATAAATCTATTAAGTTAGATGCCGAAATTTTTTGTGCTTCCTTAAACATAAAATCGGCCGAATACCCCGCGCAATAGCACGCACCGACAACCGCGCCCATTGAAGAGCCTGCAACGTAATCGGCCTTAACCCCTTCTTCTTCCATTGCTTTTAGAAACCCAACGTGCGCTATACCACGGCTACCACCCGAACCAAGCGCAAACCCTAATTTTTTAGCCATTTATTCACCTATTTTGTTCTTAATTATAAATCCTCTTTGTTTAAGCCACGTTTTAGATAAATCAAACCACGCCTGAACGGGAACGTTCACACTTGATTGATTTAAAGGCGGTGCAACTTCTTCAGTTGCAAGCGATAAACCATGTCCGCCGTCCTCAAACATATGTAATTCAAAAGGCACGCCTTTTTTCTTGTATGCCATAGCCATTAAAAGACTGCTTTCACTCGGCACGGCGTTATCGTTGACAGTTGCCCAAATAAATGCGGGAACGCTATTTTCATCAACCAACTTTGGTATATCCAACTTTTTACGCAATTCCTCGTTTCCACCCGTTATTTTTTCAATGCTACCTTGATGAATTTTCCCAAAAGTAGAAAGCACGGGATAAGCCAAAATCACGCCGTCAAGTTTACAATTTTTAGTATGTTCGCCAAGTCTTTCTTTTACGTCTTTATCGGCGTAAAGGGTTGCGAGCATACCGCAAAGATGTCCACCAGCCGAAAACCCTATTCCGCAAATTTTATCTTCAATAACGCGCAAAGATTGTGCGTTTTCACGGATATAAGCAACAGCCATACACCCTTCTATAAGTTGCGTTGGATAAGAAATAGGTGCAACCGAATAATCCAAAATAAACGCATTAAACCCTTCGTTTAAGTATGAAATAGCAATCGGCTCTTTTTCTCTTTCCGAAACGTAAGCATAGCCACCGCCCCCTACAATCAACATCGCTGGGCGTGTTCTCCCCTCACAAAATCCGTAATCGTCAATAATATAACAGGTTAAATACCCCTTAGCACCACTTGGACGGGTTATATTAAAATAATCGTATAAATCAATTATGCGTTTTTCCAAATTTTTTAATCTCCAAATTATTAGGTTAGCAATATTGTAGCACAAGAATTAAAAAAATTCAATAGTTCGCTTGTAAATTAAGTTGCTTTTTGGTACAATATGCATATGGCATACCATATTGATACAGGTTTAATTATAGAAAAATTTAACGTTGATTGCGAATGTCCTTTATGCGAAATTCAAAAAATTGTTGAGGAACAATTTTTGCACGAATTCTTAAACGACGCGGTTATGGAAGACAACACGCGCATTAAGGTTGGAAAAAAAGGCTTTTGCGCACACCACTTCGATATGCTTTTTGCAAGAAGAAATAAACTATCGGTAGCACTTCAAATCGACACACGCGTAAACGTGCTTAAAACCATTTTATCCGAAGAAAAAAGCGCACGTTCGGCATTAAAACAAGTTAAAGAACTTGACCAAGCGTCTAAAACGTGCGTGCTTTGTGATTACGTTGAAGACAGCATGGTTAAATATTATAAAACAATAGCGCAAATGTTTGTGCGCGAACGCGATTTCTTTAAGACGATTATTAAGTCTAAAGGCTTTTGCTTAAAACATTACGCCGAACTCTTGCGTTATTCACGCTATGCAGGGTTTGCAGTAAAAGAATACGTTTCAATTTTAGGTGGCGTTCAAAAGCGCAACGTTGAAAGGTTGCAAGCTGAGCTCAAAAAGTTTTGTGATAAGCACGATTACCGCAACGCCTTAGAGCCACTTGGTAGTGCCGAAACGGCTCTTCCACGTATGCGTGAAAAACTTTATGGGAAAAAGATTGATTAAAAAAAGACCGCACAGGTCTTTTTTCTTCTAGATAAATATCTCATTTTATAACAAGGCTTTTAGTTGCGATTAAACAAAACCGCTACCATTTTTGGTTAGCGGTTTTTTAGTCTATTTTACTTTGGTTTTATATTCATTAAATTTATCAATAAGTTCTTTGCCCACCAACGCAATATAATTGAGCATAGGTTGATAAAGTTTTTCGGGTAAATTATCGAATGAGTGAATAACTTCTAAATTCATATCCCCTTTAAACCCACAATCTAGCAACGAACGTATAATTTTTTCCCAGTTATGATTACCTTGATAAGGTATCCAATGCCTATCTATTTTTCCATCCGTATCGTGAAGATGCACGCAACCTACCATTTCTTTATCCATACCTAAAATAAAGTCTTCAGGCTCTACACCAACTATTGCCGAATGCCCCACGTCTACACACCCAGTAAACACTGGCGAATTTAACTTTTTAATAAAGGCGCAAAGTTCTTGAGGTGTCCAAAATTTTGAATTAACCAAGTTTTCAACGGCAATTTTAATTCCGCAGTTTTCAGCGTACGGTTGAAGTGCCTTATAAAAACTGTGATTATAATCGTAAAAATCTACACCGTTTGGCACTTTTATAGCGTGAATTACTATTATTTTTGCACCTATGATAGACGCAACTTCAATAGAATGCACCAAGTCTAAAAAACTCTTTTCTTCTAAATCCATTTTATCGCCGTATTCAAAATAAAAAGGTGCGTGCGACTGATTGCATTTAAGTCCATATTTGTCAAGTAAAGATTTTATTTGCAAGGCGACTTTTTTACGTTCGGTTAAGTCAATCGCACCCCAAGAGCCGTCTTGATTGTGGTTATTAAAAGAATAATCTACACCACCAAAACCGGCATCTTTAATCATTTTTAAAGCAATTTCTTCGCCAAATTTTTCTCTAAAAAGAAAATTTTCTATACTCAATATCATAGTTTATCCCCCCACTTCTTCAACGAAACGTCTTGCAAGTTCTACTATCTTATCAAACTTGTAATTAGCAATAAATTGTTTATTTATCAACGAACTACCCACGCCAACACCTACCGCACCTGCCTTTATAAAGTCTGCAGTATTATCAACGCTAACTCCACCAACAGCCAAAAACTTTATATGAGAAAGTGGCGCTTTAACTGCCTTTAAATAAGTTGCGTCTGTACACGGAAAAAGTTTAACAAAATCTGCACCTGCGTCGTGTGCCGTTTTTGCTTCACTAGCCGTATATGCACCGGGAATTGACACTAGCCCACTTTTAACTGTATATTTTATCACTTCAACGTCAGTATCTGGTGAAACTATATACTCTGCGCCCGCGCTTATAGCAAGGTCAACTTGTTCTATATTCAAAACAGTACCTGCGCCGACTATCATTTCAGGGCAATTTTCTTTTATTGCCCTAATAGTGTTTGTTGTATCTGAAAATTTTTCGGGCAATTTTTGATTAAACGTCACTTCAATAAGTTTAATTCCGCCCTTATAAAGCGCTTTTGCAACTTCAACTGCACTGTCTACGTCAATGCCACGCACTATAGCTATGATTTTATTTTCTAAAATGCTTTTTATTACTTGTTCTCTCATTTCAGTAAATCCTCACTTCAAAAATCCTTGCTTTATCAACGCCGTATGCAGATTGAACTTCAACAACGACTTTATCCGCCATAATACCACCGTTAACGTCAATAACGGATAGCCTTTTATCGTTATCCTTAAATTGTTTTATAAACACTTGTTCTTCGCCTAAAAACGCCTTTACCACGTAATCTTTGACTAAGGTGTGGGGCATTCCTTTAACCAAAGTTTCTTGTCTACGTTTGGTTTGCGTTATCATTATCTCTTTATTCAAATCGGGATCAAAAACTACCCTTATTTGAGATATCAAGCTTTCCTTGTTTAATTTAAACGCTATCCATTGTTCTCCCAAATTAAAACTATCAGACTCCCAAACGTTGCTTTGTTCTCCTATCGCACGCGTCACGCCGGAAACGATGTTTTCTGGATTGTTTCCAAAAGTAAAACTCGATGCACTTATTCTGCTCTTTAACGCTAAGTCGTTTTGGTCTTGATTTTTAATTGCAGGAATATAGCAGTCGTCTTTTAACAACGTTTGCTGTAATTCTTTTATATATTTTTCGCCAACTTCTTTAGGTTCGCAACCATATTTTACGGCTATCGATGCCGCAGTACCGACTGCTTGACCGCCTATTGCACATGTACCCATAACGCGCGTTGACGCCATTGCTAATTTACTTACGCTTATATTGCGCCCAGCCATCATTAGGTTTTGAACGTTTTTAGAATAAAAACATCTATACGGAATTGAATAACTACCTGGGAAATTTATATATCGGGTTGGCAACCCTTTATGATATAACCCTTCTTTAGGATGCACGTCTATTGGCCAACCACCAAAAGCAACACCGTCCTCAAAATATCTATTGCCTAAAATATCGTTTTCATTAAGAATATAGTCACCAACTAATCTGCGCGATTCTCTTATTCCAGGAACTGCGCCCACCCAGTCGATAGCATAATTTTCAGCGTTATGCCCTTCATCATTTTTTATGTGGTCCCAAACCCCAAATAAGCATTTATAAAGTTCTTCGTTGATTTTTTCCGTCTCTTCTATAATATTTTTACTTTCACCGCCAAGTTCTAACCACCAATACCCCGAACTAACGTTATATTCTTCAACCACGCCGTTCTCACCGTGTGACCAAGTGGTGTTGCCGTGTGGGCGATTTTGCAAATCATCTTCGCTAAATTTATACGCCCATTCCGGTCTTTTAAAAGGTACGTTCTCTCCCATATCCGTAGAGTGAAAAAGTATAGTATTGCCCATTGTGTTGCCATTTTCTTGTTCAGGCGAGTCAGGCTCGTTAAACTCTTTTTTCGCTTCACTTCCATATCTAAATTCTGCGCCTGCAAAATAACCGAGAGTACCGTTTCCCGTTGCGTCTACGAAAATTTTAGCGTTGAATTTATAAGTTGTTTCTGTGGTTGCTTGCCTGCAAACTATAGATTTAATTCGTTCACCATCCATAACCACGTCATCCATAGTGGTGTTAAGATAGCAAGTTAAATTATTTTGATATTTAAGTTTACCCCAAATAACCGTGTCCCAAACAGGAAAGGAATGTTGGTCGTTCACACTCTTATTTAAAAGTTGAAGTTCCATTAAAATCCCCGTTTCAGCAAGGTCTTTTTTAACGGCGTGGCAATTTGCACCGCAAACGTGCATTCTAACTTCGGAACTGTTGTTTCCCCCAAACACTGGACGTGCTTGAATAATTGCCGTTTTTGCACCGTGCCTTGCGCAACTTAACGCCGCGCAAACACCTGAAAGCCCACCACCGACGATTGCAACGTCATAATCCTTTTCAATAACTTTTCTTTCTCTTTTCATTTTACCTATTCCTTTTTACCACTCGGCAACACTACCGTCTGCATGTCTCCAAACGGGATTTTTCCAACTGTGAGGGGTTTTATTTTCTTCAATGATAAGTTCTTTATTTATTTCAAGGCCAAGTCCTGCCCCCGTTGGCATATCTACCCAACCGTTTTTGAAATCAAACACTTGCTTGTTTTTAACGTAATCTAAAACCGATTTCCCAACGTTATAGTGTATACCCATACTTTGCTCTTGTATAAACGCATTATAACTAACGGCGTCAACTTGCAAGCAACTTGAAAGTGCAATCGGCCCTAACGGACAATGTGGTGCTAACGCAACGTCATACGCTTCAGCCATTGCCGCTATTTTTTGGACTTCCGTAATACCGCCAGCGTGCGAAAGGTCGGGTTGGATAATATCAACGCCACCAGCCGTCAATAAGCGTTTAAAATCATATTTTGAAAATAGCCTTTCACCCGTCGCTATGGGAATATTACACGCACGGGCAATTTCCTTAAATTCTTCCATATTTTCACACAAAACGGGTTCTTCAATAAACATAGGGTCAAATTGTTCTAATTTTTTTGCGAGAACTTTTGCCATTGGCTTGTGTACCCTGCCGTGAAAATCGATTGCTATTCCAAAATATTTTCCGCACGCCTCCCTAATAGACGCAACACGCTCTAAAACGGCGTCCACCTTGTCGTAAGTATCAACAAACTGCAATTCTTCAGTGGCATTCATTTTAATAGCAGTAAAGCCTTCGTCTTTCTTTTCTTTTGCGCTAAGCGCAACGTCACTTGGTCTATCCCCGCCAACCCAACAATAAACCTTAATTTTATCTCTACAAGTTCCGCCCAATAATTCGTGAACAGGCGCACCTAATTTTTTACCTTTTATATCCCAAAGCGCTTGGTCAATGCCTGCGATAGCACTCATAAGAATTGGACCGCCACGATAAAAAGCACAGCGATAAAGCATATTCCAAATATCTTGAATTTTACTTGGGTCTTTACCTATAAGATATTCTTCCATTTCTTTAACGCACGCGGAAACGGTTGAAGCTTTTCCTTCTATAACTGCTTCACCCCAACCAACTAAGCCGTCATCCGTGGTAATTTCTACCATGCACCACCTTGGGCGAACAAGGTAAGTGTTAATTCTTTTGATTTTCATTTTTTCTCCTTTACTTGTAAGATGTATTATAAGTTAATATATTTTTTTACCACCATAAATGGTGGCGTAAATTTTAGTTTTTAAATATTTCTTGTAAGCGCGCAAAATTATATTCGCCGTTGTTTTCTGTAAGCATAATTACGCGTTTTACGTCTCTTTTTAAAAGCGCGTCCGCAATTTGCCCGTGCAAATTTATAGCATATGCTCTGCCGTCTTCAATCGAGTTGGTTGCGCTAAGAGCGTTTTTAATAAGATTTTCACAGTTTTCATAAGCGTTCAATAGCAAAACGTTTTTAGATGCTTTTATTATAGCATAGTGAAAATCATAATCAAGTTGATTAAAATCTTGCTCACCATTCACCATTTTTTTATGTATTTCTTTTACCGCACTTAAATCCTTATCGTCGGCGTTTTGAACTGCAAGTTTTACTGCAACGCTCTCAATCCCCGTTCTAAAATCCATAACGGACTTAAACGTTTCAAAGTCAAAAACACCCGTATTTTGATACCTAATAAAGTTGTTGGGGTTTGCTAAATATGAACCTTTCCCTTGATACGTAATTATTAATTTTTCATTTCTTAAACGAGAAAGCGCTTCTCTAACGACAACTCTGCTAACGTTAAGTTGTTTGCAGAGTTGATTTTCGGACGGGATTTTGCTACCTTCTGAAAACTTTTGAGAGAGAAGTTCCTCTTTTATTCTCTTATAAGCCTCGTCAACAAGGCTATATTTCATTATTTTATCCATAATTTTTACCGTAAAATAACTTGTATTTTTATTATACAACTTGTGTTTAATCTCGTCAAGCGTTTTATTCTTCTATTTCTACGTTTATAGCCTGTTCTATAACGCCTAAAATTTCTTCTTTACCAAAGCCCGTTTGCGCGCTTGAAGGTAAAATATCGGCAAAACCAACTCTTAAATCGGTTGCGATTTCTTTAACGCGTGGTTTGATTTTTGTTTTACCAAGTTTATCAGCCTTTGTTGCAACGAGCGCGAAAGGAACTTGATAGTGATATAGATAATTTATCATCATCTTATCGTCAGAAGTGGGGTCGTGGCGAATATCCACCAAGGATAAAAGCAGGGATATTTTTTGCGTTGACAAAAAACTTTCTAAAAGCGCGCCCCACTTTTTCTTTTCTTCTTTGCTAACTTTTGCGAAGCCATAACCAGGCAAGTCCGCAAGCACGAATTCGCCGAAATCAAAATAGTTTATTAAGCGCGTGCGCCCTGGTGTGACCGAAGTTTTTGCAAGTTTTTTTTGGTTTGCAAGCATATTTATAAGCGAACTTTTCCCCACGTTGCTTTTACCCGCAACGGCAATAATCGGCTTATTCGTGTTATAGAACTTATCCGCGCTTGCAACGCTGGTTATAAAAACCGCTTGTTTAATTTTCATAAATCTCCTTAAAACTTTATCGCGTATTTAAACACTTCCGAAACGTCGGAAACGGTGATAAAGTTTATGCTCTTTCGTATTTCTTTTGGTATTTCTTCAAGGTCTTTTTGGTTTGCCTTTGGAATAATAACGTTCGTTATGCCTTGCCTAAATGCTGAAAGTGACTTTTCTTTAAGCCCACCAATTGGTAAAACTTTTCCGCGCAAGGTTATTTCACCCGTCATAGCAACGTTCTTTTTAACGGGCTTATTAGTAAACGCCGATAAAATTGCGGTTGCCATAGTTATTCCTGCGCTGGGGCCGTCTTTAGGGGTTGCGCCTTCGGGAACGTGAACGTGAATATCCGTGTTTTCAAAAACGCTTTCGTCAAGATTAAATTCTTTCGCGTGCGACCTAATATAACTGATGCCTGCGCGTGCAGACTCTTTCATAACGTCACCGAGTTTACCCGTTAAAATAACTTCGCCTTTGCCTTTCATAAGCCCAACTTCAATGGTGAGCGTAGTTCCACCAACGCTAGTCCACGCTAAGCCCGTGCATGCGCCGACTTCGTCTTTATCAAGCGTTGCGTCTTTAACGAACTTAACCGCGCCCAAATAATTTGAAAGGTTGTTTTCCGTGATAATTTGTTTGCGCGTTCTTGGATTTTCTGCAACCTTAGTTGCAACTTTTCTAATTACGCTACCTATTTCACGCTCTAAATTTCTAACACCCGCTTCCATAGTGTATCCGCTTATAATTTGCGCAATACCGCCGTCCGTTATTTCAACTTTCTTTTGGGTTAAACCGTTATTTTCTAACTGTTTTGGAATAAGATATTGTTTTGCAATTTGCAATTTTTCTTCGTTTGTATATCCCGTAAGTTCTATAATTTCCATACGGTCAAGCAAGGGATAAGGTATAGTGTCAAGCGTGTTTGCAGTTGTTATAAACATAACTTTAGAAAGGTCGAAAGGAACTTCTAAAAACCTATCTCTAAAAGTAGTGTTTTGTTCGGGGTCTAAAACTTCTAAAAGCGCACTTGCAGGGTCTCCGTGTATGTCTGATGACAGTTTATCGATTTCGTCAAGCAAGAACACGGGGTTATCCGCTCCAGCGTTTTTAAGCCCGTAAATAATCCTACCAGGCATTGCCCCAACGTAAGTTTTTCTGTGCCCTCTAATTTCTGCTTCATCTTTAACGCCACCTAAGCTCATTCTAACGAATTTACGGTTAAGCGCGCGCGCAATAGACGTTGCAACCGAAGTTTTACCCACCCCGGGTGGCCCAACGAAACATAAAATCGGACCTTTGATTTGCTTAGTTAACTGCAACACGGCAATATATTCAACTATTCTCTGCTTAACTTTTTCAAGCCCGAAATGGTCTTTATCAAGAATTTCTTTTGCCGTCAATAAATCTTCGGTGTCTTTGGTGCTACTGTTAAACGGCAAGTCAATAATCCAATCTAAATAGTTTAAAATTATTGAATAATCTGGGGAAGACGGATTGATTTTATCTAGACGGCTAACTTCCTTTAACGCCTTTTCTTCAACGTCTTTCGGCAAGCCTTTGCTCTTAATTTTTTCAATCAGTTGGTCGCCTTCTTCAGGGTCTTCACCAAGTTCAGAGTGAATAGCCTTTAATTGCTCTCTTAAATAAAATTCTTTTTGGCTTTTATCAATGCTACCACGCACTTTCGCCGTGATTGCGCGCTCTATTTTTGCAATTTCAAGTTCACGCTCAAACAAAATCTTAAACTGAGTTAAACGCGTTATAGTATCGTCAAGTTCTAAAATTTCTTGAACGGCAGTTTCCTTAAAAGGCACAACCGACAATGCGTTATCAATAAATTCGTTGGGGTTTGAAAAGGCTTCAATGGTGGCAATCATCTCTTTAGAAATGCGCTTATCCCCTGATGCAAACTCAAAAAACACCCTTTTTGCAACGCGCAAAAAGGCTTCCGCTTGCACTTGATTTTCGGGTTCAATATAAGGGCTTTTCTCAACCAAAACGGTAAAAAAATCTTTTTCCGAAATCACTTCTTTAACGCGTGCACGACATATTGCTTCAACGCTTACTTTCATGTTGCCCGTATTATGAACTTTGATAACTTGTTTGATGCGCGCGATAACGCCCACCCTACACACGTCTTCAATTTTAGGGTTTTCAATTTGCGCGTGTTTTTGTGTGGTTATAAAAATTTCAGAATTATCCTTAACCGCTTTATTTATTGCCGAAATAGACTGTGGTCTACCCACGTCAAAATTTAGAATTGTTTTAGGAAATAAAACCTTTCCACGCAAAGCAATTAACGGCAACTCTTTTTCCGCTTTTTCATCTATATCTAAGCGAATATCGTCTTCTATTATTTTTTCAATCAACTTGTCAACTTCTTTTTCGGTCATAATCTCACCTATCTTATGTATTAATCTAAGCAATATTTTTCTAATAAGGTTTTAACGGGCTGTTCTTTATAAGCAACGGTTATTTCGTCTGCAACGGCTTTTAACTCTTTTCTTCCGTCACCAACGGCAACACCGTGCCAAGGTCCAACCAATAAATCGATATCGTTAGTGCTATCGCCAACAGCAATAACTTCTTCAAGTTTAACCCCGTAATAATCGGCTAAAAACCTAACTGCAAAACCCTTACTGCAACTTGGATTTATGGCTTCAAGCAAATGTTTTGCCCCACTATTAAGTTTAACGCCTTCACCTTTAAATATCGCGTTTATCTCATCTGCCGTTTGATTAACTATATCGTCGTCACCAAGCCAACAAATTTTGCATATATTTTCTTTTTGCCTTAACAATTCTTCTTTAACGTCTGTATAAACAACTTCTAGTCCAACGATTTTTCCATAATTTTCAACGCGTGCAGTGTGCTCTTGCGCAAACACGTTGCTTTCACCATAAGCAATCAAGGTTAACCCTCTTTCACCAACGCGGTCTATAACTTTAAACGCCGTTTCAACGTTTAGTCCGCCTTCAAAAATCACCTTTCCACTTTCAATATCGGTTATTCTTGCTCCTTGGAAAGAAACGACAAGTCCTTTAATATCGTATTTTTTTAGTATGTTCATTATAGACGTTGTTTCACGCCCAGAACAAACCACAAAAATTCCACCTTTATTAACAAATTTGCGTATTGATTCAATAGTTTCAGGGTAAACTTCGTCACCCAAACCCAACGTTCCATCATAATCGGTTATAAAAAGTTTATATTTCATTTCAATCCTTCCTTAGTTAGTTTATCTATGATTGCTTTTGCTTGAACTTCACCAATACCATCCACCGTTTTAAGTTGCTCTTCGGTGGCACTAATTATACCACTTAAATCCTTAAATTTTTCAAGCAAGGCGCGTTTTTTAATCTTTCCAAGCCCTTTTATATGGTCAAGCACGGAAGAAAGCGCGCGTTTACCGCGCAACGTTCTATGATACGTTATAGCAAAGCGGTGCGCTTCGTCACGTATCCTTTGGAGCATTTTTAAACAATAATCACGCTTTTCTAAAATTACAGGCTCTTTTTTATCTAAAAGATAAATCTCTTCGTTTTTTTCAGCCAACGCAATAAGGTCTATATCGCAAACGCCTTTATTATCAAAAATTTCTTTTACCGCAGAGAGTTGCCCTTTCCCGCCGTCTATAATAATAAGGTCGGGTTTTGGAAACTTTTCAGGGTCGGTTAAAAGCCTTTCCAAACGGCGTTCCATCATTTCTTGGTGCGCCCTAAAATCATCTGCCCCTTCAAACGTTTTAATCTTAAACCTGCGGTAAGAATCAAATTCGGGCTGTCCGTCGATAAATACTACCATACTGCCCACTTTATCCACACCGCTTATATTAGATATGTCATAACATTCCATACGCTTGGGATAATTGTTAAGCAACAACTTGTCTTTAAGCGCCTTGCAAGCGGTCACCGTCATATCGTTTTTGTGCTTTATTTTATCAACGGCAGTTTCCAAATGCTCGTGCGCGTTAACTTCCGCCATATCGGCAAGTTGCTTTCTAATCCCCTGCTTAACGCATAAAAAGTTGACCTTTTTGCCATTATTTTGCTTAAAATAATCGGAAAGAGCGTCAAAAGAAGTGATTTCAACGGCACTTATAATCTCGTCTGGTATATCGGAATCTTGCTTATAATACCTTAGCACAAATTCGCTAAGCGCGTCACCATCAGTAAGCGTTGCACTTTCAAACGCAAAATTTTTTCCGCCAAGCATACGCCCGTTTCTAACGACTAACAAACTAACCGTTGAATAAATTCCGTTAGAAGCGGTGGCAATAACGTCTGCATTTATAAATTTATTTAGCGCGGTTATACGCTTTAATTTGATTTTTTCAAGCGAAGCGAGATTTTCACGATATTTAAGCGCAAGTTCAAACTCTTCATTTAATGCGCTATCTTGCATTTTTTCTTTAAGCAGTTTTTCAGTTTCAAGCGTTTCCCCGCTTAAAAAGTCCATAGCCTTATTAACGCGTTCTAAATAATCTTCAGCTGAAATCAAATTTGCACACGGTGCGAAGCACTTTTTTATGTGATAATTTAAACAAGGTTTAACACATTTATGTGGGTTGAGTTTTTTATCGCACGGCCTAACTTGATATGCGAGATTTATAATTTGAAGCACGTCTCTAACCGAAACGCCCCCCATAAACGGACCGAAATATTTTGCACCGTCTTTTTTAATTTTACGCGTTATTTTAAAAGTTGGAAAAGGCTCTTTTAAATCAACTTTTAAGTATGGATAAGTTTTATCGTCCTTTAAAAGTATATTATACCTTGGTTTGTGCTTTTTTATGAGATTATTCTCTAAAGAAAGCGCGTCAATCTCACTTGGCGCTATTATATAGTAAAAGTCGGCGATATTTTTAACCATTGCCATAACCTTTTCGGTTTTAACGCTGTTAAAAAAATATTGCCTTACGCGGTTTTTAAGGTTTTTTGCCTTGCCAACGTATATAATTTGCCCTTCCCCGTCAAGCATAACGTAAACACCGGGATTTTCTGGCAAATGTTTGAGTTTATCTTCTAATACTCCCACATTTTAATTATAACCGATTTTAACCCTTTTTACAAGCGTTAATAGCCTAAAAATTCCACACCCTTTAAAAGCACGTCGTTTAGCACTTCGTTTCTGAGCGAATAAAAAACCACCTTTCCTTGACGGCGTGTGGTCACCGCGTTAAGATTTTTTAGCAATCTCAGTTGATGCGACACGGTTGTTTGGTTTAAGTTTAATAAAGACGAGATGTCACTCACACACATTTCGCTTATAGCAAGCGCAGATATCATTCTTAGCCTTGTATAGTCTGAAAAAATTGAGAAAAAACACACTAAATCGTCTAAAATTTCCCCTTTGGGAACGTAATCGCTTACCAAAGTTTGCAAACGCTTGTCAAGTAAAACTTCTTTCATAATTAACCACCTTTTAACAATAATGTTTGTACATATATTATAACAAACCAAAAGGTGTGAATTTTTGAAATAATTGACGCATACAATATATAAACGTCGTTTTTTGCAAAAAAGGAGGTAAAATATATGAACTCAAACAATATAGTTCTAATAGCACTCTTGCTTTTACTGACGAGTAATAACACGATAAACACAACGCAACTTTTATTGCTTCTTGCCCTTTTATCAACCACCGCTAACGGCTGGAACAACTGCTTATGCGGAAACAACACCAACGTTAACATAACTTAAAAGTTGCAATTTTGCGATAGATAAAATGAAAAAAGGACTGCTCGTTTTAGCAGTCCTTTTCTTATACGTCTTAAAAAAGATTAAATTTCTGAGAAGTATTTGATAGTTCTAACCATTTGGCTGGTGTAAGAATTTTCGTTGTCATACCAAGAAACAACTTGAACTTGGTAAGTGTCGTCATCAATCTTTGAAACCATGGTTTGAGTAGCATCAAAGAGTGAACCAAACTTCATACCGATAACGTCAGAAGAAACGATTTCATCAGTGTTGTAGCCGAAAGATTCGGTTGCTTGTGCCTTCATAGCAGCGTTGATGCCTTCTTTAGAAACGTCTTTACCCTTAACAACTGCGATAAGGATAGTGGTTGAACCGGTTGCGGTGGGAACACGTTGTGCAGCACCGATAAGTTTGCCGTTAAGTTCAGGGATAACGAGGCCGATTGCTTTTGCAGCGCCGGTTGAGTTAGGAACGATGTTCATAGCGCCTGCGCGTGAACGTCTCTTATCGCCTTTTCTTTGTGGGCCGTCAAGAATCATTTGGTCACCAGTATAAGCGTGAACGGTGGTCATGATACCTGATTGGATAGGAGCGTAATCGTTAAGAGCCTTAGCCATAGGAGCAAGACAGTTAGTGGTGCAAGATGCAGCAGAAATAATCTTGTCGTCAGCAGTTAAGGTCTTGTGGTTTACGTTGTAAACGATAGTGGGAAGGTCATTACCTGCAGGAGCAGAAATAACAACTTTTTTAGCACCTGCAACGATGTGTGCTTGTGCTTTTTCTTTGCTGGTGTAGAAACCCGTGCATTCTAAAACAACGTCAACGTCGTATTGAGTCCAGGGGCATTCAGCAGCGTTTGCACACTTAGAAATTTTAATTTCTTTTCCGTCAACAATGATTGAATCTTCAGTAGATTCAACAGTGTGACCTTGTGCTACGTAATTACCCTGCATAGTATCGTATTTGAGAAGATGAGCAAGCATTTCAGGGCTGGTAAGGTCGTTGATCGCAACAACTTCATAACCTTCTGCGCCGAACATTTGTCTGAACGCAAGACGGCCGATACGACCGAAACCGTTAATTGCAACTTTTGTTACTTTTGACATTTCAATGTCCTCCAATATATGATTTTCTAAAAATTTTTCCAAATTTCGTCTTATACATTATAGCCCTAAAAACAGGTTAAGTCAATCGTTTTTAAGTGCTTATTTTAAATTTTCGGGGTTTAAACACTTCAAATCTTCGGGAACGAACAAACCGTCTTTTCTGATTAATTCGCCGTCAATATAAATTTCTCCCCCGCCATACTCTTTGGTTTGAATTTGAACTAAATCCCAATGCACCGCAGAGACGTTTCCGTTATAGCAATCATCATAACAACAACCGGGGGTAAAATGGATTGAACCTGAAATTTTTTCATCAAATAAAATATCACCCATAGGTTTAGTTATAAAAGGATTTACGCCAAACGCGAACTCTCCAACGTATCTTGCGCCGTCGTCGGTATCTAAAACGGCGTTTAGCTTATCCGTGTCGTTTGCGGTTGCCTTGATTATCTTTCCGTCCTTAAAGGTGAGCGAAACGTTTTCAAACTTAAATCCGTTTTCAACCGACGGTGTGTTATAAGTAATAACGCCGTTAACGCTGTCTTTTACGGGTGCGGTGTAAATCTCGCCGTCGGGAATATTTCTTTCGCCCGAGCATTTTTTAGAGCCGATACCCTTAATGGAAAAAGTTATATCAGTATCTTTTGCAATAATATGAACTTTATCCGCCTTGTCAAGCCTTTTAGCCAAAGCGTCCATAGCCTTGTCCATTTTAGAGTAATCTAAGTTGCAAACGTTAAAATAAAATTGTTCAAAAGCATCAGTGCTCATGCCTGCTTGTTGCGCCATACCTTGATTAGGATAACGGAGCACCACCCACTTGGTCTTTTTAACCCTAAGTTCGTGGTGAACGGGGTGTGAATAGTATTCGCTATCTATTTGAACGTTCTTTTCTGGCACGTCTGATAGTTCGTTGCAGTTTTCACCCCCGCGAATACCGATATAGGCGTCCATTTCAGCCATGCGATAACCGTCGTATTTAGCGCGGAGTTTAGCGCGTTCAACACTTTCTCCAAGCATAAGTTCACGCGTAATACGATTATCGTAAAGTTCAACGAACGGAATTGCCCCCACTGCGTAAACTTCGCGAATAAGTGCGTTAACCAGCATATAGTCAATGCCTTTTGCTTCTATTAAAACTTTTTCGCCTTTTTTAAGTGAACACGAATAGTTAACTAATCCGTGCGCAAGTTTGTTTATTCTTAAATCTTGCATATAAAACCTACCTTAAACGATTTGAATAACTCTATTATACTACCGAAAGTTATTTTTATAAAGTATTTTCGATATGATTTGAAATTTATTTGATTATTTGACAAAAAAATGATATTATATTAAATGTGTAAAGGCGGGCTTATAAAAAGCTTGCACTAAAAACTGCGTAAAAAATTTTATTATATATTATTTGGAGGCTATTATTATGGCATTAGTAAACTCAAAGAAAATGTTTGAAATGGCTTATAAGAACGGCTATGCAATCGGTGCTTTCAACGTGAACAACATGGAAATCGTTCAAGGCATCACCGAAGCGTGCAAAGAAGAAAACGCACCTGTTATTCTTCAAGTTAGTAAGGGCGCAAGGGCTTATGCTAACCACACTTATTTAGTTAAGTTGGTTGAAGCAGCAGTTGCTGAATGCCCCGATATTCCAATCGTTTTGCACCTTGACCACGGCCCCGACTTTGAAACTTGCAAAGCTTGTATCGACGGCGGTTTCACTTCGGTTATGATTGACGGCAGTCACCTTCCCTTTGAAGAAAACGTTGCACTCACCAAAAAAGTTGTTGATTACGCTCACGAACGCGGTGTGACCGTTGAAGGCGAACTTGGAACTTTGGCTGGTATTGAAGACGACGTTAAGGTTGAACACGGTGCTGAAAGTTATACCAAACCTGAAGAAGTTGTTGAATTCGTTAAGAGAACGGGCGTTGACAGTTTAGCAATCGCTATCGGAACTTCTCACGGCGCATATAAGTTCAAACCCGAACAATGCACCAGAAACGAAGAAGGCATTTTAGTTCCCCCTGCACTTCGCTTTGATATCTTAGAAGCAGTTGCAAAAGAACTTGGTGACTTCCCAATCGTATTGCACGGTTCTTCTTCAGTTCCTCAAGATTACGTTAAAATGGTAAACGATAACGGCGGTAAAATGCCTGACGCTATCGGCGTACCCGAAGAACAACTCCGCAAAGCAGCAACTTTATCAGTTTGCAAAATCAACATCGACTCTGACCTTCGCCTTGCTATGACGGGTACTATCCGTAAATTCTTCAACGAAAAACCCGACAAGTTTGACCCCAGAGAATATCTCAAACCCGCACGCGCAAACATCAAAGAACTCGTTAGACATAAACTTAGAAACGTTCTTGGTTGCGCAGGCAAAGCAGACGAATGCAAATAATCTTAAATATAAGATAAACAAAAAAATCCTTAACCACTCAGGTTAAGGATTTTTTAACGTTTTACATTGTTTCTAAAATTTTAAGAACTTCAACAATTTCTTTTATTGCTTTATCCATTTGCGCTTCCGTGTGCGTTGCAGTATAACTTGTGCGAAGCAATGCTTGACCAACGGGTGTTGCAGGAGAAACAACGGGGTTAACGTAAACACCGCGTTCAAACAACATTTTGCACGCGATAAACGCTTTTGCATCTTCATAAACGTATATTGGAATAATAGGTGTTTGGCTTTCAATAATGTTTATGTTATTCTTTTTAAGCCCTTCTCTCATATAATTGCTTATGTAGTGAAGGTTTTTAATTCTTTGTGGTTCGCGTTTAATAATTTCAAGAGCCTTTCTTGCACAAGCAACGTTGGACGGGGTTATACTTGCACAGAAAATAAACGGGCGGGAAACGTGGCGAACGTATTCACAAACTTCTTTTTTACTTGCCATATAACCACCGAGTGAAGCAAGCGACTTTGAGAACGTTCCCATATAAATATCAACTTCGTCTTCCAAACCGAAATGTTCTGCCGTTCCCCTACCGTGTTCGCCCAAAACGCCTAAGCCGTGAGCATCGTCAACCATAACGCGTGCGCCGTATTTTTTAGCGAGTTTAACTATTTCAGGCAACTTGCAAATTTCACCACTCATTGAGAACACGCCGTCCGTGACGATTAAAGCACCGCTCTTTTCAAAATCAATGCTTTTTAACTGCCTTTCCAAGTCTTCCATATCAGAGTGATTATAACGGAGCATTTTTGCAAAAGATAATCTGCAACCGTCGTAAATACTTGCATGGTTTTCTTTATCGCATAGAATATAATCAGTTCTGCCTGCTATTGCACTTATTATACCCAAATTGCTTTGGAAACCCGTTGAAAAAGTGACAACGTCTTCCTTGTTCAAAAATTCAGCAAGTTCTTTTTCGAGTTCAACGTGTGCGGTAAGCGTGCCGTTCAAGAATCTACTGCCCGAGCACCCACTTCCATATTGTTCAAGAGCCTTAACGCCCGCTTCTATAACTTCGGGGTGAGAAGTAAGCCCTAAATAGTTGTTAGAGCCTATCATTATGATGTCTTTACCTTCCATAACGACTTCTGGCCCTTGTTTAGAATTGAGTTGGTGAAAATATGGATAAATATTTTGTTCTTTAGCCATTTTCACGTTGTCAAGACTGCCACACTTCTTAAATAAATCCATACGAAAAAACTCCTTTCGTTTGAGTTTCGATAGATATATTATACTACAATTAAGCTATAAATGCAAATAAATGCTCGTTTATATTCAGTTTATAATTCCTCTCTCGCCACCGCGCCTAAAATACTTTAACGTATCTGGCGACGCTTTGCCGTAAAGAATATTATATAGTTTTATATTTTCTCTTTCTAGCGCCGATATTCTCGCCTTCAAAAATTCGTTTTCTTTTTGCGTTTTAAGTGCAATTCTTCCAACTAAGCCGTTTATTTCATTTTTAATTTTTTCAAACTGTCCGTCGGAAATAACTTCACCTTTTCTATTTTCAACGGCTTTCTCCACGTCTTTACCTTTTTTATGCAATTCGTTAATTATTTCTTTTATAAGTTCGGGATTATTTTTAACGGCGTTTCTATATTTGTTTTGAAAGCGTAATGCAGTTTTTGCATCTCCACGGGCAAGTTCCATAATAGCACTTCTAACTGAACAACCTTCGCTTTTTGCAATCAAAATTTTTTTAATCAGCGTTCTTTCTTCACACTTGTTAAACTCAACTATTTTACCAACGGAAAGCGGTATCCCATCCAAATATTTTTCGCAAAAATCCTTGTCACTAACGCTAATTTTAGCAAGCGCGTAATATAAATTTCTAACCGTGCCTTTTGCCTTTCCGCTCTTTATACCGTATTCTTCAAACACGGCGGATAGCGGTTTGTTCTTGCGTATCTTTAAAAGTTCGGCAAGCCCTATAACGTCTTCTTCCCTGTATCCATACATATTTTTCATAAAATTTCCCCTTTGAATTTATTTTCAAACCAATTATTGACATAATAAAATAAAATTATACATACCTTTTTAACGATATGTATTTTTATTTTTCAAGCAATTATCCTGCGGTTATAAAAATTAACGGGATTTTTTACGGCACGTTAGATAGCGTGGTTAAAACTTTAAGAATAGAAGACGACCTTTGCCCTTATATTGAAATTTGCTCACTTAAAGGCGACGGCAACGTTAACTTTATTCTAAACCAAGAGTTTTTATCTTGCCCGCACGAATCCGTTTGCGTGACTGACCTAAAAGGCGGATATCTAATAAAAGTTTTCCAAACGCGTATTAGTTCTGATTTTTCAATTTTAGCGCAAGAAAAATTTGAAAACGCGTTAGTGACCGTTTTTAATGAAAACGGCTTAAAAATCTCTATCGAAACGACAAACGATTTTTATGCCGAAACGTTAAAAGTTTGCCCCACGAGTGCAAGCATTAAAAAGTTTTTTTGCGAACAAAATGAGCTGATTGCCATTTCCTTAATAGCACAAAAAACTTTTTTAAACGTGTATACTCTAAATCCTAAAATTAAAAAGGTTTTCATGCGTGAAGTTGATGAATATAGTTTAGAAAACGGGCTTGAAACGGTTGAAAACCATAAAGACATCGCGAAACACGTGGTCACTTCTTGTTGGTCGTTTAATGGCGAAAATTTCACAACAAACAGCACGCGCGTTAAAAAAAGCGAGCATTTTAACCCCGACCTTTTGCCCGATAAAATTATTCCTTACGCCTTTTTAGAAGCCTTGCTAACAGGTGATGAAATAAACTGCTTTTTAGGTTCTAACGTTTTAGAAAACGCAGATAAATTACCAGGGTTTTTTGGGAATTTTTTGGGTATTATGCCACCCCCAACTTTTAGAAAACGTGAAGAAATAGGGTTATTATATTCTGCGTCTAACAACCGCTATAGCGTTGAATATTATATATTTGACGTTATAGATAGAAAGATTTGCAATATAAAAAAAGCCGATTAAAAAATCGGCTAAGTTTAATTTAAAAAAGTTAAGGTCGGAAAAATCCGACCTTTAATTTATTATTTAATTTTAACGCTCGTCACTTTTGCAGTTAAGTTGCCGTCTGCATCAACGGGAACTTTAATCACGTAAGGATTATAGCAAGCGAGTTGACCGTTTTCAGATTCGTGAAGGTCGCTTATGCTATCTTCATTATAATAATCTTTTTCAACACAGTTAAAAGTTAAACCGTGGTTTTGGTCTGCCTTTTCCACGTCATAATCGCCCGTAAAATAAATTACGTATTCTTTATAGTGGTCGTCGTCAAAAGCGTCTTCTAAAGCGGTTAAGGTTGCGCTATTAGTTGCACTTGTTAAATCTATTTTACCAAAAATACACATCCAACCGTTATATCCAGAAATTGAAGAAGTTGGGATAAACAAAGTGCTTCTTCCAGAATTCATGCTTGGGTCAGCAACGTCATAACTTTGGTCGTCAAACACGTTCCAGCTTCTCCACAAACCAACTGCACCTTTGGTTGCAGTTAAATTTGAACCCTTTCTTCCGCCATTTTCAAATTCGCCTTTAATCGTTGGTTTAATATCGTTTTGAACGATTTCACCGTCAACCATTTTAAGGTCACCAAGCATTAATTGATTGGGGAAATCAACGTCACCACCGTCAATAATATAAAAGAAAGTGTCGTTATAATAGCCTTGCTTAATATACTTTGTGACTGCATCAACCGTTTTAGGTGCAACGTAGCTATATAAATCAATGCTAAATTTTTTATTTTCAACTTCTTTAACATCTTCAGAATAGTTGTAAACGCCAACGTTTAATTGAACTTTAACCACGTCTTCTTTACACGCGCTAAGCCCAAAGCAAGAAATGGCAACTAAACAAATAGCGAGAACGTTAATAAAAATCTTTTTGATACCTTTCATTTTAATACTCCAAAAGTATTTTAGTTTAATATACTTCTTATTTATTTTAACGATTTTTTCTCTTCTTGTCAATGTTTATTGCAACATTACTTGTTAAAACCTTAATTTTTTGCAACTTTTTGCTTTTTATAAACAAAGTTTTAACTTTCACCCTTTCAAAGCACAAAAAAAGACATTGCTTTTGCAATGCCTTTTCTTTTGCGTTTTTTGAATTGTGAAATTATTCAGCAACAACGGTAGCGCCAACTTCTTTGAAACGAGCAATGATTTTGTCAGCTTCTTCTTTGGTTGCGCTTTCTTTGATAACGCCTTTAGCTTCAACAAGTGCTTTTGCTTCGCCAAGACCCAAAGAAGTGAATTCACGAACTGCTTTGATAACGTCGATTTTCTTGTCGCCGATTTCTTTAATAGAAACTTTGAATTCGGTTTTTTCTTCAACCGGTGCAGCAGCAGCCGCAGCGGGAGCAGCAGCAACTGCTACGGGAGCAGCAGCGCTAACGCCAAATTCTTCTTCCAAAGCCTTAACGAGTTCGTTAAGTTCTAAAACCGTCATACCTTTAACTTCTTCAATCATTTTTTGAATGTCTGCCATTTTTCTATCCTCCATTGATAACTTTTAATTTTAATTTATTATTTATTTTTGCCGTCTATCCGGCTGTTTTTAACCCAAAATTATTGAGCTTTTTGTTCAGCAACCGCATTGAGTGCGATAACCAAACTTCTTGGCATAGCGGAGAGCACACCAACGAAATTGCTGATAGGTGCTTGCAAAGAACCAAGCATTTTTGCGATAAGTTCTTCTTTGCTGGGCATAGCAGCAAGTGCTTTAACTCCTTCTACGTCTACTTTTCCGCCGTCAACAAACGCGCTCTTAACAGAAACTTTGCTTTCATATTTTTTAACCGCGTCAATGATAACTTTGGATGCACCGGTTTCGTCTGCACCGAACGCAACCGA
The DNA here is from genome assembly GCA_015055725.1 of Clostridiales bacterium. GTDB lineage: Bacteria > Bacillota > Clostridia > Christensenellales > Borkfalkiaceae > UBA1259. Next base: position 22,907 of record SVHO01000007.1, read on the forward strand.
AGTTGGACCGTTCAAGTCATCATCGAAATCAGTAATGCCTAAATCGTTGAATGCACGTTTAATTAAAGTGTTTTTCAAAACTTTGTATTCAACGTTGTTTTTTCTAAACTCACGACGGAGTTCAGTATCTTCAGCAACGGTAAGACCATCGAACTTAACGAAAACAACTGATTTAGAATTTTGAATTTTTTCTTTAATGCTTTCAACAACTACTTTTTTTGCTTCAAAATTTGCCGACATTTTATTACCTCCTTGAATAATATGAAAATGCCCTTGCACACCGAACGGAATACAAGGGCATAAAGAAACTATACCTTAAAAATATCCGCCTCGGTTGGTCTGCCGAATTAACGACAAGTTAACACCTACTGTCTTGGGCTATTTAGTTTACTTTGAGATTATAACACTTAATTTAGATATTGTCAACTAAATTTTAGCGTTAATTTTCACGCCGGGACCCATCGTGCTTGCAAGTGAAACGCTTTTAACGTATTGACCTTTTGCAGCGGCAGGTTTAGCTTTAACGATTGCTTCCATAAGAGCATCGTAGTTTTCTTTGATTTTTTCTTTACCGAAACTTTTCTTACCGATTGCGCAGTGAATAATTGCGTTTTTATCAAGTCTATATTCAACTTTACCAGCTTTGGTATCTTTGATAGCCTTAACAACGTCCATCGTGACAGTTCCTGATTTTGGGTTAGGCATCAAGCCTTTAGGACCTAAAACCTTACCGATACGACCAACCAAACCCATCATATCGGGGGTGGTGATAATAACGTCGTAATCAAACCAGTTTTCTGATTGGATTTTTTGAATCATTTCTTCTGCACCAACGAAATCTGCACCAGCTTCTTTTGCTTGGTCAGCCTTTTCGCCTTTAGCAAGAACTAAAACTTTAACTTCTTTACCAGTTCCGTTAGGGAGAACTAAAACGCCTCTAACTTGTTGGTCTGCTTGTTTGGGGTCAACGCCCAAACGAACGTGAAGTTCGATAGTTTCGTCAAACTTAGCCTTTGCGGTATCAAGAACCAAACCGATTGCTTCATCAGTTTCGTAAAGTTTGGTTGAGTCAACAGCCTTAACGCTGTCAATATATTTTTTTCCGTGTTTCATTTAAATTTACCTCCCGTGGTACGTTCGGGCATTTCTACCCTCCCACTTAAAAATTATGTTCTTAGTCTATAACTTCAACGCCCATGCTTCTTGCAGTACCAGCAATCATGCTAACAGCTGCTTCGATAGAGTTAGCGTTAAGGTCGGGCATTTTGATTTTAGCGATTTCTTCTACTTGTGCTTTAGTTATCTTAGCAACCTTATTTTTGTTAGGCGCAGCACTTGCGCTTTGGATACCGCACGCCTTTTTAATAAGAACTGGTGCCGGTGGGGTCTTTAAGATAAAGGTAAAAGAACGGTCTTGATAAATCGTCATAACAACGGGAATAATAAGACCTGCCTGATCTTGCGTCTTTGCGTTGAATTCTTTGGTAAATCCCGGGATATTGATACCGTGGGGACCTAACGTAGAACCTACGGGCGGACCGGGTGTTGCCTTGCCTGCGGGCAATTGCAATTTAACGATAGCCGTAACTTTCTTTGCCATAATTGTTTCCTCCATTTGGTGGTGATATCGTTGCGCCAGTGTAAATAGATTTAACGCAACTCCCACTCTATAACCAACGGCGCTTGCCGTTCGTTTGCTTATAATAATATATAATGTTTATTCTGCTTCAGCAACGCTAACTTTTTTAACTTGAACGAAGTCAAGTTCAACGTCCGTTTTTCTGCCGAACATTTCAACGTTAACTTTAACCTTTTGGGTTGCCTCGTTAAGTTCGGTGACGATTCCACAGAAAGATTCTATAGGACCAGAAACCACTTGAACGGTGTCTCCAACGGTAAAATCGATTTCTAAAGCAACTTCTTCTAACCCCATTCTTGCAACTTCGGTTGCGGTGAGCGGTAAAGGTCTACCTTGAGGGCCAACGAACCCAGTCACACCCCTAGTGTTAGTCACCAAATACCAAATGTCGTTAGAATAAATCATTTTTAAAAACACGTAGCAAGGGAATTTTTTTCTTTCGACAACTTTTTTCTTCCCGTTTGCCTTTTCTTCTAAGGTTTCTTCGGTTGGAATTTTGATTTCGAAGATATTTTCTTGCAAATTGTTGTTTTCTATAAGTTTTTCGAGGCTGTCTTTCACCATTGCTTCATAGCCGGAATAAGTGTGAATGACATACCATCTACCATTTTCAATAGCCATTTACAAACTCCTATCTAATATTTGGCGAAATAAGTTTCAACAAATTCAACAAACCGTAGTCAAACGCCGTTATAACAACTAAGAAAATAAGAACGACAACGATAACGACGCCCGTTTGCTTAACAACTTTGCCAAAAGTTGGCCAGTTAACCTTTTTAAGTTCCGAAAAAACGTCTTTAATCTTTGCGCCCATTCTTTTGAAAAAGCCTGGTTTCTTATCTTTTTTCTTTGCTTTTTTTACTTCTTGTTTGTTTTGGGTTTTTTCAACTTGAACGAAATCACCCTGCGCTTCGGTTTTCTTTTTCATTGCGCCTTGCCCCTTAATTTTTTAAGCCCCTTGGGCTAAATAATCAAGCAAAAATTATTTTGCTTCCTTGTGAGTGGTATGCTTTTTGCAGAATTTGCAATACTTTTGCATTTCTAACCTTTCGGCATCGTTCTTTTTGTTTTTAAAAGTATCGTAATTCCTTTGTTTGCACTCCGTACAAGCCAAAGTTATCTTTGCTCTTGCGCCTTTTGCTGCCATAATGCACCTTCCGAACATCAAAAAATTACACCCCGAATCCGAGATGCTAAGTTATTTTACCAAATATAAACTTTTATGTCAAGTTTTTTATACGTTTTTTTAAAGATTTTAACTAAAAAACGGCGTTTTTTTAGTCCAATTCTACATTTAGTGATTTTTTGCTAAAATTTGCCTATATATTGAGAAAAAAGGCATAAGTTTATAAAGAAAAATCCGCCAAAACGGCGGATTAAACGTAGTTTTCAATACTTAAATATAAGTCACCTTTTTCAATAATTTGACAAATTCGCTTTTGTGAAAGCACCGCGCGCACCTTATCGCCTTCGTAAACGGCAACTTCGTTAACGCAAGTTTCGTCAAGAAGGCTTAAAAGTTTTTTAACCGACGTGCTTTTATGGACGGCAATTTTTTTGACCACCATACCACGTTTAAGATTTTCTTCTGATAACGCCGAATAAATCCTAACGTACTTATTATCCTTATCTTTACTAAACGTGCCGAAAAGCACGAACGCGCAAAAGAAAAGCAGAGATAAATTTACTTGGTTGAAAATGCTTATTATAAAACAAACGCACAAAAACAAAGCGAAAATTAAGCCTATTATTTTACAAATGATTTGCGCTTTTCTCTTACCTAAAAGACCTGTGATAGACGCACTTAAAACTCTACCACCGTCAAGTGGAAAGATAGGCAATAAGTTAATTATTGCAAGCGAAAAGTTTGTTTGAACAATTACGTCGGTAAACGCGTAAGTTTCAGGGAAAACCCACCAAGTTGCAACGAAAAACAAGCCTATAACTAAATTTATCAACGGTCCACCGAGCGCAATCTTAATTTCATCACTAAACCTTAAACCTTCAATATTTCCAGAAACGACCGCGCCAAAGGGCATAAGCGTGATTTTATTTAATTTATACCCGACGCTAGTTGCAACAAAAGAATGGCCTAACTCGTGAACGACGGCACAAATGGTGCAAATAACGAATATAAAAATTCTGCCTGTTAACGCATAGTACAAACCAAAAGCAAAAAACAAGGGGTGTATGGAAAATTTTAAACCGCCCATACCACCGTGTCGTCAATAATTTGATAGTTAGAAATAACCGCACCGTTTCCGCCCGTAAAACACATTGTCACTTGCGAATTTACGTATCCAACGGGAACGTTGTGATAAACGGTGTCGTTTATACCTGCATAAGCGTATTCAATTCCAGATAAAACAGACTTGAAATTTTCATTATGCGTTATTTCAAGCGTAAACTTTCCGTCTTCTCCCTTATTTAGCGCAGTCACCACACCGTCGCAAGGGCTGTAAACGCTCCCCTTTCCAGAAAAGGTCATAACACCGTTTTCGTCAAGAGAAAGGGTTGCACCGTCGTCAACCTTTATAACGGGTGAAAAATCGGCGTAAATACGGCTATCGGTAATCTGCGTTTTTTCCGTGCCGAAAACACTGCGAAGGAACACGTTAATTCCGCTATCGGTAAAGAGAGCGTTAGTTAAAAAGATAGTTGCAAGCAAAACGCTTATTATAGCGAACTGAACGCCTATAACAGAAATTTTAAACTTTCCCCTATTCTTTTTTTGTTTAACAGAAAAAACCTGCGCCGTTTGTTCTTCTAACGAATTTTCGTCTTTATCTTCTTCAATCGTTAAGTTTAACTGCTGTTCGCTGTCGAGATTAACTTGGTTTTCCATAACGAGTTCAGCGTTTTGTTCTTTGTCGTTTAATTGAACTGCGAGTTCACCGTCGCTTTCTAATTGATTAACTTTTTTTACGAGTTGCTCTTTAACTTGTTCGTGGTTAACCTTTTTCTTTTTTGAAAACAACCTTTTCTTAGCAGGCTTAACACTAACGTTGCAAGTGGAAACGGGTATTTCAAGCATAGATGCATATTGCAATTTTTCGTTCATAATTTTTCTCCTTTTTTAACGTCTACAAAAATATATGAACTTAAAATTTGCGATATGACATATTTATCAGCGCAAATAAATAAAAGCGTTTAACTTTCGACAAAAGTCGCATAAAATAAAAAAATCCCCACCTTGTTTGGTGGGGAAAACTTTTTTAAATTTAATTTTTAATAAGTTTTTCAATTAGTTGATAACCCTTATCGACGAAGTTGCCCGTACTTTCCGCTTGTTCTTCGGTATAAGCCGTTGCAGTTGAAGGATACGCACGGTTGCTTTTATAAATCAAATATGGAACGGGGTCTGAACAATGCGTCATAATAGAAATAGGCGTGGGGTGGTCTGGCGCGATCAAAACGGCAAAGTCTTCACCCGTTGCCTTTAATCCTTCAACAACCTTTTTAACAACCTTTTCATCAATTTGTTCTATTGAATAAATTTTGTTTTTAGCGTCGCCGTGGTGACCGCACTCGTCAGGCGCTTCCATATGCACGTAAACGAAATCCGCACCATTTTTAAGCGCATCAAGGCAAGCGTCGGCTTTACCCACAAAATTAGTGTCGTAATTACCCGTTGCGCCTTCAACTTCTATAACTTGCATGCCCGTGAGTTTGCCTATACCTTTAAGCAAATCCACCGCCGAAATAATTGCACCGTTTAAGCCGAATTTATCCTTAAAACTTTGCATATTGGGTTTAGTGCCTTCCCCCCAAAACCACAAAGAGTTTGCAGGGTTTTTGCCTTGCGCAATTCTCTTTAAGTTAACGGGGTGGTCTTTTAAAAGCGCGTAAGAACGCTCCATAATAGAAAGCAATTTTTTGCCTTGTTCACTTTTTGGCAAATGTTCTTTTACGGGTTTGCCCGTTATATCGTGCGGGGGCGTTAAGTCGCCTGCAATAACGCCGTTTTTCATAACTAAACAATGGCGATAACTTATGCCCGCATAAAGTTTATAATCTTCGTTATCGAGTTCTTTTGCCAAAAATTCTATGAGTTCTTTTGCTTCGGCAGTTGAAATTTCGCCCGCACTATAATCAACCATAGTTTTATCAACATAATTTTCTTCATTAGAAACGGTCACTAAGTTTGCGCGTGCAGTCACGTCCGTTTCATCAAGCGCAATACCGATAGAAGCGGCTTCAAGCGGTGACCTGCCCGTATAACACTCTTTGGGATTATAACCTAAAACCGAAAGGTTTGCAACGTCACTGCCAGGTTTCATACCGCACGGAACGGTTTTACAAAGCCCAAGTTCGCTTTGCTTTGCAAGTTGGTCAATATAAGGTTTATTAGCAAGCATAAGCGGAGTTTTTCCGCCAAGAGAAGGTTGGCGATAATCCGCCATTCCGTCACCTAAAATTACAACGTATTTCATAATGCACTCCAATCGATAGGTTTTTTGCCGTTTTTTTCTAAATATTCGTTAGTTTTCTTAAAGTGTCCGCATCCAAAAAAGCCGTTATAAGCAGATAGTGGGCTTGGGTGAGCGCACTCTAAAATTAAATGTTTTTTTGTGTCAATAAGCGGTTTTTTACTGCGTGCGTTTGCGCCCCAAAGCAAGAACACCACGTTTTCTTTTTTATCCGAGATTTTTTTAATAATGCTATCGGTAAAACTTTCCCAACCCTTTCCCTTATGCGAATTTGCAGAGTGAGCGCGAACGGTTAGCACGGTGTTAAGAAGCAAAACGCCCTGTTTTGCCCACCCCGTTAAGTTTCCGCTTTTTTTAGGTTCAACGCCGAGTTCGTTTTTAAGTTCTTTATACATATTGACGAGCGACGGTGGGATATCCACCCCGTCTGGCACGGAAAACGAAAGCCCCATCGCTTGCCCTTCGTTATGATAAGGGTCTTGCCCGAGAAGAACCACTTTAACATTATCAAACGCAGTAATTTTCATACTGTTAAAGATATCGAACATAGACGGATAAATTGTGTAATTAGAATATTCAGTTTTTAAAAATTCACGCAAAGAAAGATATTCTTTCGAGTTAAATTCTTCACTTAAAAGTTCATCCCACTCTTGAGTAATTTTTACCATTTAAACCGCCACTCAAATTTATATTATAACTATAATATCATTTTTCTTTGACAAAATCAATATATTTACGATATACTATTTTAAGTAATTTTTTATAGGTTGAAGATGAGTTTAATAGAAGTTATTTTAATAGGCGTGGTTTTATCAATAGACGCGTGCGCCATAACCATAGCAAACTGCACCACTTATAAGTGTTCAATGACAAAACTTAAAGAGTGGTCTATGCCCGTCTCTTTTTCTCTGTTTCAAGGGGTTATGCCTTTAATCGGGTTTTTGCTTGGCTCGTTAGTGGCAAACTATATTCGCCCGATAACAAAGTTTATAACGACGGGCATTTTCTTATTTTTGGCAGTTAAAATTATACTCGATATCCTTAAAGAGCAAAACGAAGTATGCGAAGTTAATAAAAGCAACAAATCGTTTACGGTTGGCATAGTTATTCTTCAAGCCGTTGCAACGAGTATTGACGCACTTGCCGTTGGCGTGACGTTGATTGATTTAACCTTTTCAGTATTTTTAGCAGTTGGCGTTATTGCTTTGGTCACTTTTGTTTTGGTGACGGTTGCATTATTTTTTGGCAAAACCTTAGGCAAACTTTTTGGAAAATACGCAGAGTGGGTCGGCGCATTTATTTTATTAGCACTATCTATTAAATCTTTAATCGAAGCAATTTTTTAATAAAACTAAAAATAAACGCCCTTGAAAGTTTGATGCTTTCAAGGGCGTTTTTGTTCGATAAAATTTATCCTATTAAATTCTTTTTGCGATTGCTTTTAAGAAGTCTTCTGAAGATAGTTTTTTGGGTGTGACGCCGTCTTTTTTGAAAAGACCAACTAAATCCCCCGTCATTTCACCACTTTCAATCGTTTCGATTGTTGCTTTTTCTAAACGGTTTGCAAAGTCAACCAAGTCTTTCGTGCCGTCAAGTTCACCGCGTTTTCTAAGAGCACCGCTCCAAGCAAAAATCGTTGCAACGGGGTTTGTTGAAGTTTGTTCGCCCTTAATATATTTATAATAATGGCGGGTGACCGTGCCGTGCGCCGCTTCGTATTCGTAAATTCCGTCAGGCGAAACTAAAACGCTGGTCATCATAGCAAGGCTACCGTAAGCAGTTGCAACCATATCGCTCATAACGTCACCGTCATAATTCTTGCACGCCCAAACTATTCCGCCTTCACTTCTAACGATACGTGCAACCACGTCGTCAATAAGCGTATACATATATTCTATGCCTGCACTTTCAAACTTTTCTTTATATTCGTTTTGATAAATTTCGTTAAAGATATCTTTAAATCTTCCGTCGTAAACTTTGCTAATAGTATCTTTAGTTGAAAACCACAACGGCAACTTTAAGTCTAACGCATAGTTAAAGCAAGCGCGCGCAAAACTTGCTATTGATTTATCCGTGTTGTGCATTGCCATAACAACGCCGTCACCGTTAAAATCGTGTATAAGTTTCGTCACCTTGTTGCCTTCTCTATCAGTATAAACTAATTCTGCCTTGCTTTCCCCTGCAAGCCCGTCAACCGCTTTATAAATATCGCCGTATGCGTGGCGCGCGATAACGATAGGTTTTTTCCAAGTGGGGATATAGGGCGTTATTCCGTCAACTAAAATAGGCGCGCGGAAAACAGTTCCGTCAAGCATAGCGCGGATTGTTCCGTTAGGGCTTTTATACATTTTTTTGAGTGAATATTCTTCAACGCGTTGTGCGTTTGGGGTGATAGTTGCACACTTAACCGCAACCCCGTATTTCTTGGTTGCGTTTGCGCTATCAACAGTCACCTTATCATCCGTTTGGTCACGGTGTTTAAGCCCAAGGTCATAATATTCCGTTTTTAAATCAACAAACGGCTCTATTAAAATTTCCTTAATCCATTTCCATAAAATTCTGGTCATCTCGTCGCCGTCCATTTCGACGAGCGGGGTTATCATTTTAATTTTATCCATAGCATTTCTCCAAAGATTTTTTCAAAAGTATTCTAACACATTATTTTAATATTTACAAGTGTTTTGACCCCTTTGAACCTATCCCCATAAGAATTCCAGACTTAAAAGTTTTTTGCACCGTTTGCCCTTTTGCAAATTCACGCTCGCTAAAAGTGATAAGTTCGGTTAGCATACTCTTAAACCCTTTAAGCGTGTCAGAAAATAGATAATATGCTAACGAGCCTGGAACGGTGTTTATTTCATTTAAATAAACTTCCCCGTCGCTTATAAAGTAATCTATGCGTATAACACCGCTAAACTTTAACGCGTTATAAATTTTCCGCGTTGTCTCTTTTATTTTGTTTGAAAACTTTTGTTCTATATCGGCAGGGAAAACCCTTTTTCCACACTCATACTTATCGGTAAAAGTCAAAACTTCGTGCGAGCCTATCGGTCTTTCACACTCTGAAACTTTAACTGCACCGTCTTTATCACGATAACACGCGCAATTTATTTCTATAAAATTTTCTAAACACGGCTCTATTAAAGCAAGATTTCCAAATTTTAGTGCGTTTAGCACGGCTTTTTTAAGTTGCTCTTTATCGTTAGCCCTTTCAACGCCTATGCTTGAACCTAAATTGTTCGGTTTCACTATTAAAGGGAATTTCAACTTTCCCAAAACCCCGTCAACTTCGTCTAAATCACAAACGGCAACTCCTGGCAAGGTTTTAACCTTTAACCCTTTCATAACCGTTTTAGTAAACTCTTTATCAATGCACGTTGCAGACGGCGTTATAGACGGGGATGCAAGCGGAATAGCGCACATATTTAAAAGCCCCGCAAGGCTTCCGTCTTCGCCCCGTTCGCCGTGCATACAGTTTATCGCACACGATATATCCGCAATCTTTTTTAAACGGTTCTTCTTTAACCAATAAAGACTTTTATCGCCAAACAATAAAGCAACTTGTTTTAACCCTTTAACGTTTAATTTTTTAAACTCGTCAACGTCAAACAACTTTTCGCCCGTATAAAACTTTCCGTCCTTTGCAACGTATACGGGAATTGGGTTATATAAACTTGTATCTAAACTATTAACCGCCATAACGCCTGTGAGAATAGAAATTTCGTGTTCAACCGATTGCCCACCGAAAAAAACTGCAATATTTTTCACAACAAAAAAACACCTCCACAAAATTTTTTCGCTTTGGTGCTTTTATGATTTTTTCTATTATTAAAAGTTTAGTTATAATTATCGGGCAAATCGTTTTCAAATAAAACCACGTCGCCCTCACACATAATTTCGTTAAGAATAGCGTTGCCTTTGTTAAGGCTTTTTGCAAACTTGATGTCTTCTCTATCCATACCGCCGTCTATAAGCCCTTTTATAATCATTTCGGCATTGTGCTTTCCTATAACTACCACTATGTCCGCGTGATTTGAAAGTGTTTTCCCGAACTCGTAGTTCGCAACGTTTTCTATCTTGCCAAGTTCAACTAATCCAGGTGTTAAAACTATTTTTCTACCCTTAAAGGTATCTAAAACTTCCATCGCCGATTTAACGCCGTCAACGTTAGAGTTATAACTATCGTCTATAATTATTATATTTTTGTTGTTGGGCATAAGTTTAAGTCTGTGCCCGATTGATTGAATTCTATTTATACCTGCCGAAATTTCTTTTGGTGTTAAGCCTATTTTATAAGCAACGGCAGATGCCAAACATATATTTCTAACACTGTGTTTGCCTAAAAGAACGGTCGAACACTTAACTGATTTTTCACCGCCGAAATTAAGCGTAAAACTCATACCGCGCGCATCAATTTTAACGTCCGTTGCGGTCACTAAATTATTTTCGCCGTCAATTCCTGCCGAATATTTCTCGCCGTCAAACTTTTGCATAAGTTCAACTGAGTTTTCGTTATCCGAAGAAAAGAATCCAACGCCGTTTTCAGCAAGATTTTCAAACAATTCAAATTTAGTTTGTTTAGTGTTTTCTATCGTGCCAAACGTTTCGAGGTGTTGGTTGTTAACCCCCGTTAAAACGCCGTAATTTGGCTTAATCATTTTTGCAAGCGCTTTTATATCCCCTTTACTGCGCGCGCCCATTTCCGCAATAAAAATGTCATGCGTGCTGTCAAGGTTTTTAACGGTTAAGGCAATCCCCAACGGTGTGTTATAAGATTCGGGCGTTGCTAGAACGCGATATTTTTGGCTTAAAATGGTGCTTAAAATTTCTTTAACACTCGTTTTACCATAACTGCCCGTTATGCCTATTCTAACCACGTCAGTACTATTAAGTTTATTGGTTGCTATGCGCAAATAGTGCTTTTTAATAAGCGTTTCAAGTGGTTCGTTTATAGCGTATGCGATAAAGAGAATATACGGCAAAAGTATAGGCATAGCGCAAATAAGCGAAAACCTTAAAAGCGCCGTCACTTCGTCACCGATAACGAACGCCAAGAAGTTAAGCACAGTTAAAAGCGCGAAAGTTAATATAAAAAGTAGCACGCAATAAGTCACGCAAAGCCTAACTAAGCGTTTGGTCTTTTTAAGCGGAATTTTTGCGTTTACACTGCTTTCGGTGTTTATATATAAAAGCGAAAATAAAATGTAAGATATAAACCCAACGTAAGACGCGGTTGACAAGCCGAAATCTTGCCCTAAAATTCTCGTGCATAATGGGGAAAAGCAAATGTTAAGAACGCAAAAGAACAAGAAAGATAACAAACACAAAAGCATCATTCTTGATAGGTAAGGCGTTTCTTTATTAGCAAGCCACTTAAAATATTTTTTTCCTTTATAACCGCATTGTTGCAACACCAAAATAAACTTCATTGACGCAAAGAAAGTTAGCGCGGTGTTAATAGCGCATATTACCAAATAAACGGTTAATTGGTCGCCCGAAAATAATTCTTTAAATGAACTAACGATTGTTGGAATCATTTGATTTTAGGAGAGCAAAAACTCCTTTACCTCCATATTAAAATTGATAGGCTTATCTATAAAACAAAAGTGGCCTGCGCCTTTAAAAACAATTAAAGTGCTGTTTTCTATCCCTTTATTTAACGCGCGCGCCATATAAAGTGGGGTTTCTTTATCTCTATCGCCAAAAATAATCAGCGTTTGGTTTTTGATTTTATCAAGATATCCGTCTAAATGCTCGTTAACGATTTTTATAAAACTTTCTTTCATAACCTTATCAAGCGCAAGGTAATCTTTTGAATAAAATCTTAAAAGTTTGTCTTTATTTATAAACTTTTTTAATAAGTTAAAGGTTGCATTTTTAACGCGTTTTTTTATCGTCGTTTTAGGTTTAAGCCCTGCGCAACCCGTAAGAACCAACTTATCGCAAAAGGCGTTATCGTTAGCGGTCGCTTTTAACGCAATTCTTCCACCGAAAGAATGCGCTATCACGTGCGGTTTAACTATGCCGTGCTTATACTTAAAATCGTTGACTTGTTCAATATAATCGTCAAGTGAATAAGGGTATTCCATACCCGTGTTCGTTCCAAACCCTTTAAGGTCTGGCGCATACACGTCAAAATAGCGCGAGAAAAAATTTAACTGGTAGTTAAAAGACCGCCTATCCGCTAAATATCCGTGCAAAAATAAAAGTTTGTTATCTTTAGTAGTAAAACCCGTAGTTTTGCTATCGATAACTAAATCTCCTTTAATAACACCAAAGCGTTTTCGCCGTCAGAATAATACTTTTTCCGTTCGGAAATCTGATTAAAGCCGTTTACCGTATAAAATGAAATTGCCGTTAAATTGCTTTTTCTAACTTCTAAAAGAATTCTTGAAATTCCGCTTTCTTTAACTTCTATTTGCATTTTATCTAAAAGGGCTTTTGCAATCCCCTTTCTTCTAAATTCTTGTTTTACCACAATGCCTTCAAGGTCGGCACAGTCAATGCTTTTATTATACGTTATAACGCCTATTAAACAGCCGTCTATCCTTGCCCCAACAGCGCAAAATCTATCCGTATTAAAAGCCGAAATAAGCATTTCTTTATTCCAACCGTCAGAAAAATCCGTTTGGTACAAACTGATAATTTCATCAACGGCGTTAACGCTCAAAAAGTCAAAACTCATCTTCCTTCCTCTGCTTGACTTTTTCTAACGTATAAAGGCGAAAGCGTTTCAATATCACTGCTAACGCAATCAAGTTTATTTTCAATTGCGTTGATTAAGCCTTGAGCAACGCTAACCACTTTAACCTTAAAACCGTCTATACCGTCTATCGCAACTAATAAGTAATCTTCACTTATTCGTTCAAGTTGTTCACGCATAATATAACTCGGCTCGAAAATTACTTTGCCGTTATCGTATCCACAAACGTAAAACCCGTTGTGTTTAGCGTCGATAACCGCAAGCACCTTACCTTTTTCATTGTATGCAAGCGTATCGAAAGAAGTTATTGATAAACAAGGTTTATTAAAAGCAAAGCACATTGCCTTAACCGTTGCAACGCCTATCCTAATACCCGTGAAAGACCCCGCCCCAACAACGCATGCAAAAAAGTCCGCACGGCTAAAATCAAAACCAACGCTAATCGCAAGTTGTTCAAGTTTAGGCATAAGTTCAACCGAGTGATTAACCCCACACTCAGCGTCGTGCAAAACGAGTTTTTGCCCGTCTTTGCAAATTATTACGGTAAGATTTTTACCACTTGTGTCTATTGCAAGGTAATTCATAAAATAATTTTTCTCTCGTTTTCGCTTATTTTTATAATTTCAACTTTTTTTACTTTTTCAGGCAAGGCGTCGCTAATATTTTCCGCCCACTCGATTAAGCAAACGTTATCCCCGCCAAAATAATCGGTTAAACCCAACCTTTCAGCATCTTCACCACAAGATAAGCGATAGCAATCATAATGATACAAAAGGTCGCCGTAAACGTTAAGGTATGCGTAAGTTGGGCTGGTGACGCCGTCAAGCCCAAAAAAACGTGCAACCCCTTTGGTAAACGCAGTTTTGCCTGCTCCTAAATCGCCCGACAAAATAACCACGTCGCCTTTATTCAAAGTTTTAGCGTACTCAAACGCTATATCTTCGGTTTGTTTTTGACTTTTGGATATAATTTCCATAACACCTAAGAATTTTGCAAGTTGATTTTCTTGAACAAATAAGATATTTTTTTGTAGAGTAAAATAGTTATAATTGAAATAACTACACTTTTTATAGCATTAAACGCCAAAACGTAAGTCCAGAGCGTTGAAAACACCGTGTTTGAAGTTTCGGTTGGAACAAACGGAACGCTACCCATAAAGAAAGGAAAGTTTATAAATTTGTTTACTAATAGCGACACACCCGTTTGCACAAGACACGCGATAAATAGAGTTATAATAACCGTTTTGAACCCCTTTTTATAGTAATAAACGATAGAAGGAATTAAAACGTAAGCGGTAGTAATTATGATGTTAGCAAGTTCGCCAACACCCCCCGTACTACCAACGGTTATGTGAATAAGTTCTTTAACGAGCGTGACTAGGATTGCAGGAACAGGCCCGTACATAAACCCTGCAAGCATAACGAAAACGTTAGATAAGTCAAGTTCTAAAAAACTTGCAGGCGTTCCGGCAAAAATAGGCATTTCAAGTAAATAAACGACGAAGGATAGAGCCGAAAAAACAGCCATTCCTGCAATATTTTTGGTGGTAAAAACGTTTTTCATAAAAATACACCCCGTAAAAAAATATTTTAGGGGCGTAAAAAAATCAAGATAAAATTAAACGCGAAAATGCGCGCGCTTAAAATTCTTTTCCCATCCGGACTATACCGTCGGTCACGGAATTAAACCGTGTCAGCCACAAGGCTCGCAGACTATACTGCCGATGGGGAATTTCACCCCGCCCCAAAGAATTCGATTATATTTTAATATTATTTACGCCTTTTGTAAAGCGATTTAATTAAAAAAAGCAAATGCTTTTAAATTACGATAAAAAAATTCATATATCAACAAATACTTTCACTAAATAGCCACGTATTTATGGTAATTTTTAGTCAAAGGGGAAAATTATGAATGAATTTATTGTATCTTTTATTTTAGGTTTAATCTGCACCGCGTCTACGTTCACGATTTCTTTAATAATCGTTTTAGGTGCAAAAAGTTTATTAAAACACCTTAGCCGTTTAGCACCTGCTAAACCCGTTGCCACTTGCCAAAAAGACAAAGAGATAAAACCCAAACCACCGCGTGCGCCAAAAACCCCACAAGTTGTGCGGAGCATTGAAATAGACCCAAGCACGGTTGATAGAATTTACGTTAAAAAATCTTCTTAATATTTAGTGGTGTTTTTATCGTCGCCCCAAAGGCTTTCAAGATGATAAAAAAGCCTAGTTTCGTCGTTAAAAATATGCACTAAAACGTCGCCGTAATCAAGAACTGCCCAACGGCCTTCTCTAACCCCTTCGCGACGGACGGGTGCAACGCCAAGTTTGTCCATTTCTTCTTCAACGTGTTCGATAAGCGCGCGCGTATGCGTCATTGAACGGCCACCCGCAACAACGTAATAATCAGTCACTTCGGTTTTCCCGCGAACGTCTATGCTAACGACGTCTTCAGCCTTGTGGTCACATAAACATTGACAAATTTTTTCTACAAATTCTTTTGAATCCATTTTTTTATACTTCCTTTATGATTTAACGTAAAACGCAAAGGCGTTTAACGTTTCAAAATATATTTTTTGTTTTTTGTTTATTAAGTGAATAAACTCTTCTTTTAAGCACTCTACAAAACATTTTTCAAAGTCGTCTTTTTCAAACAATTCTCTAAGTTTATCAACGCCTTCGTAATCTCTGTCTTCTTCAATCATATCGGCAACGAAAATAAGTTTAGCAAGCGCGCTCATATCGGCTTTACCCGACGTGTGATAACGGATTGCGTCGATTATTTCTTCATCACAAACGCCAAGTTTATTTTTAGCAATAAACGCGCCCAAAAAAGCGTGCACAACCGGTGCGGGGATATCTTGGTCTAATATAAATCCATCAACGCTTTTGGGGTCGATATACTTAGCGCAATCATGCAGAGTTGCAGTTAATTTAACTTTATTTTTATCAAGCCCTAACGCTTTTGCTTTAGAGAGTGCCGTTATAACAACGTTTGCCGTGTGCTTAACGCGTTTAGGGGGCAAAGTTCTTTTAATAAACTCAGCGTACTTATCACCGAGATATAAACCTTTTTGTGCAACGTATTCACTAACGCCAAAAGGCACTAATTGATTTATATCCAGCCCAAATTCTGTATAAACCCTAATCTTAGTTGAAGACGCGCTTTTGCCTTGATAAGAAAGTTTAACGAATTGTTTGCCGAAAGTTTTATTAAAATATTCTTTTTCTTTTTCAAAATCGGCAAAAAACTCTTGTCTGCCAAACACGGCAAGCGTGCAGTTTTCGAGAATTTTTTCAGGCAATTTCCAATTTTTAAAATCGGCAAGCATATCCCCACCGACTATAAAGAATATTTGCGCGTTTTTATATTGTTCTTTAAAATGGCTAACCGTAAGGTAAGTATAACTTTTGCCTTGATTATTAACTTCAAAATCGCTAACTTCAATTTTTTCATATCCCTTAAATGCGATTTTAAGCATATTTATTCTATCGGTTGCGGGTGCAGGGGTTTCACTTTTGTGCGGGGGGATAAAGGTTGGAATTACAAAGAGTTTATTAAGCTTTAATTCTTCAACCGCCGAAAGAGCAAGTTTAACGTGTTCAACGTGAACGGGATTAAACGTTCCACCCAAAATACCTATTTTATCCATATTTTTATTATCGCACATTTTTAGAATAAAATCAATATATTTTATCTTCAAAAAGGCTATGTGAAAAAATTTATTATCTAACGTGTATAAAAAAAGGTTGCGTGGCAATAATTAAACAAAACCACCGTTATTTTGCGCAAAAATTTGTGCAAAGCAAAAAGGATAATTATGAAAATAACGCTACCTATAATTTCAGACGTTTTGTTTAGTGCCTTTATAAGTTTTATTCTATCTTTCGTTTTATTAAACTATTTTTTTGATAGATTGCCAGCGATATCTCTTTCTTTAACTTTATCGCTTATAATAGCAATCTTTGCATTTAAGAAATTTACTGCGAAAAGCGAAAAACAAAAACTCAACGTAAAAGAAAAGCGTGAACGTGATATTGCTCTTTCACAACTAAACCTTTACACCACAACTGAAAAAAACGACTTAATTGAGCGCGCACTAAAAAACGCTGGTTATCAAACCAAAAGACGCCGTGGTGGAATATACCTTGCCGATAAACGCGTTTACATTTACGCCCTATTTTCTTTTGACGGCGTTAGCAAGTCTGACGTGGTTAAAGTTTTTAACACAATCTCATCTTTAGACACCGCGTATATTATTTCAGGCAAGTTTTTGCCCGAAGTTTTAGAATTTGCCTCGCGTTTTGACGGCAGAATAAAAACTGCCGAGTTTGACGGTGTTTACAAGTTTTTATTAGAAAACGGCGCCCTTCCACGCCAAAAGTTTGTTTTTAAGGATAAAACGCCCCTAAACTTTGCCGTATTAAAAACGTTATTTCTAAAAAAGAACGCAAAAAAACTATTTTTCTTTGGACTATTATTTTTGTTTTCAAGTCCATTTGTTCCGCTAAAAATTTATTATGTGATATTCGGCTGTTTATTTTTAATAATGGCGTTATTTTCTAAACTTTTCGGATACGACAATATAAAAACTCATAACTAAGCAATCCTTAAAACACTCTCTTTGCAAACCCTAAAAGAACAAATTAAACAACAAATCATCTCTTCTATTCTTAAAGAAATTGAAAAGAAATTAAATGAAATTTTATAATGCGAATTTCAACCTATACAAAAACGCCCACCTGAAAAGGTGGGCGTTCTTTTTTAGAAAATTATATGTTCAACTTTGGGATTTTTGCTTCTGCGATAAAAAACCAACTTTCTACCCGTTGCACAAACGAATTCAGCGTTTAGTTTTTCAGCAATTTCAAACCCTGCTTGTTTTGGAACGAGCATTGAGTTTTCTAAAACGGTCACTTTAATAATTTCTCTCTTTTCAATGGCTTTATCAAGGCTTTCAATCAAACTTTCGTTAACACCCATCTTGCCCACTTGGGTGACGGGTTCAATGTTAGAAGCTATTGAACGAAGATTGCTTCTCTCTTTTGAACTTAACATATACACTCCTTTAATCAACAAATTCGAATTCTTCACCGCCGATTATAACGGTTGATTTATCAGTTGCGCCCATTTTTCTAAGTTCTGCAATAATTCCACGGTCTCGCAAAACTTTGTGTAAATATGCAAGTGAATTCATATCGTCAAGCACAACGTTTCTTTTAAGAACGTCAACGAGCGTGCCAACGATAACGAACGTTTCGCCCTCTTTAAATATTTCGTAAGAGAGCCTTTCGGGTTTAACGTAATTAAACTCTTCAAATTCTAACGGCTTAACGGGTGGAAGTTTTTCAAGAGCAGTGTAAACTGCTTTTTTCAATTGGTCAAGCCCCTCACCTGTCACAGCAGAAATAGGTATAATTTTTTTGCCCCTTCCCACTTTTTGCTTAAATTCTTTTAACTTTTCATCTGCACCGTAAACGTCACACTTATTGGCAACGATTATTTGTTTTAGTTTGCTAAGTGCCTTGCTATAACTTTTAAGTTCGGCGTTAATTTTTAAATAATCGTCGTAAGGGTCGCGCCCTTCTAAGCCCGAAACGTCAACCACGTGAACGAGCATACGCGTTCTTTCAATATGCCTTAAAAAGTCAATCCCAAGCCCTGCCCCTTCGCTTGCGCCTTCAATAAGACCGGGGATATCTGCAACTAAAAACTGGTTATCGTAATAATCGCAAACACCTAAATTTGGAGATAAAGTTGTAAAGTGATAGTTTGCAATCTTTGGGCGCGCACGCGTTATTTTGCTAAGCAAGGTTGATTTGCCAACGTTTGGAAAACCCACCAAGCCAACGTCCGCAATAGTTTTAAGTTCTAAAACTACTTGTTTGGTTTCGGTTTTTTCTCCCGTTTGAGAAAAGTGTGGCGCGTGCCTACGTGAATTTTTAAACTTTGCGTTTCCTTTTCCGCCGTCACCACCGACTAAAACAACCTTTCTTTGCCCGTCTGTAAACATATCGGCAATAATGTTGCCAGTTTCCCTATCCTTAATAACCGTTCCCAAAGGAACTTTTAACACAAGGTCTTCGCCAGACTTACCAAAACAGTCCTTTGCGCCACCTTGTTCGCCGTTTTCAGCAACGTATTTAGTCTTGTAATAATAATCCGAAAGGTTGGTTAAGTGCTTGTCCGCAACGAAGATTATATCTCCGCCCTTTCCGCCGTCACCGCCGTCAGGCCCACCGCTAACCTTTCCTTTATAATGTATGAACGAAGTGATGCCGTTTCCGCCGTCACCCGCTTTAATAGTAATTATTGCTCTATCTATAAACATATTTCACCTTTTAATCTTTTTTTCACACTCTTCTTTAATAGGACAATTTATGCAGTCTGGATTTTTTGCTTTGCAAAAACTTCGCCCTAAATATATCAAATAATGGTGCGCACGCGACCAGTCTTTTTTTTCCAAAATTTTCATCAATGCCTTTTCAGTGCTTAAAACGTTTTTTTCTTTAACTAGCCCTATCCTGTTGCTAACCCTAAAAACGTGCGTATCCACCGCTATTGCACTTCCACCGAACGCAACGCTATAAACAACGTTTGCAGTTTTTCTGCCCACGCCTGCAAGCGTCCTTAAACTTTCTAAATCACTTGGCACTTCCGCGCCGAATTTTTCGATAATATCTTTGCTCGCCGATAAAATGTGTTCGGCTTTGCTCTTATAAAGCCCACAAGAAAAAATATACTTTTCTAACTCCGTTTGAGTTAACTCTAACATTTTTTGCGGAGTGTTGTGTTCTTTAAATAAAACACTCGTTATTTTATTAACTCGTTCGTCAGTACATTGTGCTGAAAGAATAACCGCAATAAGCAGTTCATAAGGCGTGGAAAAATTAAGCGCAGGCTTGTCCGTGAACACCCCCGATAATTTATCCACTATTTTGTTTGCGGTTTTTTTATCCATACTCTCACCTTAAATAGTTTAACACAAGCAGTATAGATTTTGCAAGCGGATTTTTCGGGGTTTTTAACTTAAATGCTTCTAACTATGCGTTTTCCACCGTAAGCGGTCACTAAGAAAAAGCCTGCAAAAGCACTTAAACTAGATAATTGAACGATTCTTTTCACGACTTGCAACCGTGTTTTTGAAATTTTAACGGAAAGCCCACACCCAACACCCGCTTCTTTTGGGGTGTTAATTATTTCGTTTTGCACCCCTAAGTGCGTCAAATGTTCAGAAAACTTCACCGTTTGCGCGCGCGAGCGAAACGCAACCACAACGTAATCCATAAAACTTTTCTCCTTTGCATAAATTAAAGCGTTCCCTTATACAATATAGTATTAGTTTTTTTATTATTTTGTTAACCTTTTAAGGAGAAGAATTTATGATTTATTTTGACAACTCTGCAACTGGTGGGTTTAAACCGCGTTCTGTGACCGACGCCGTTGACACCGTTATAAGATATCTAACGGCAAACCCAGGTAGAAGTGGGCATAGACTTTCTGTTGCAGGCGCAAAAATCGTAGAAAATTGCAGAAGCACATTATCCGTTATGTTTGGATACCCACAAGAACGCGTTGTTTTTACCAAAAACTGCACGGAAGCACTTAATTTAGCAATTTTCGGCACTTTAAAATTGGGCGGGCACGTAATCACAACCATTTACGAACACAACTCTGTTTTGCGCCCCCTTTTCGCTCTAAAAAACAAAGGACTTATTGAGTTAGACGTCCTTAGCCCAGAACCCGATAAGCCTCTTGCTTGCTCTATAAAAGATAAAATTAAACACAACACTTACTTAATCGTTTCAACTGCTCTTTCTAACGTGACGGGTTATGAACTACCCGTTCAAGAAATAGGAAAAGTAGCAAAAGAAAACGGATTATTATATTTAATAGACGGAGCGCAAGGCGGTGGTCACGTTCCACTTTTATTAGAAGACACCAACGCTAATATGATTGCTCTTGCCGGTCATAAAGGTCTTTATGGAATTATGGGTTGCGGAGCTCTGCTTTTTGACACAAGCGTTAACCCCGAACCACTTATTTACGGCGGAACGGGAAGCGAATCGTTAAATCTTAACCAACCGCAAACTTTCCCCGAAAGTTTAGAAGCGGGCACTCTCAATTTACCTGCCATTTCCGCGCTTAACGAAGGGGCAAAATACGCTTATGAAAACATCAATAATTTTGGTATTCATCTTTTAGCGTCAACCCAAAAACTAATAGACGGAGTAAGTAATATAAAAGGCGTTAAATGTTTTTCAACCCCAAATCGCGCGGGAATATGCTCACTAAAAGTTGATAGACTGCCTTCTAACGAAGTTGCCGATATATTAAATTCTGAATACGACGTTGCCGTTAGGGGTGGGCTACACTGCGCGCCTTTAATACACAAATTTTTACAAACTGATAGCGAAGGTTTATTGCGCGTTAGCCTTGCCGTGCAAAATAGCACGCGCGAAATAAATTACTTTATTTCCGCGCTTGAAAAAATTGCTAACCCTTAAATTTTTTTAAGTTCTCTAACAACCTTTTCTAAAACCTTTCGCTTATTTGCGTCAAGCACGGGTGAAAGCATGCTTGCAAAGTTATCTAAATCAGCGTTGGTTAGCGTTCCGCGTTGTTTTCCAGCCTTTGCTTGTTCGTAAATGGCGCTAAGCAATTCGTTTTGACTTTTTCCGTCAAACTTGTTCGCCAAAGAAGAAACCATGTTAAGCAAATTTTTATCCATTTTATCACTATCAACGCCGTTAAAGTTTTTGCCGTTTTTTACGTAATCGTTAAAATCTTGCATAATTATCTCCTAAAAAAATTTTTTCAATTTCATTGTATGAATTTCATATACTATATTGTTAGCGGAGTGATTATGGAAATATTACAATTTTTATTATCTTTTTTAAGCAAGGAATTAGGAAACGACGGTTTAACCCAAATTTTTAACGCGTTTAAGCAAAACAACTTTGACTTAAAGCAAGTTATAAAAAACCTAACCCCAGATATGCTTGCGCCAATTATAAAAACCTTTATGCAAAATAAAAACCGCCCCGAATATTCTAAGGGACGGAATTTTGGGCTTTCTCCTGTTGCAGGGTTTGCCGATAAAGATATAATTTTTACGTTAAATAAATATTTTTATTCTCAATCAAACTAGGCTTTTTCTCTTAATTTTTCTAACGCCTTTAAAATCGCGCCGTTTTGTTGCGATTCAACAACGCCGTCTATTTGAGTGGTCACACCCACGCCGTTAATGCACGTTCTTTGGCTATTAGGCCACACCACGCGTGCCGTAGTCAACTTAAACGCTCCACCAGATAAAAGTTGATAAGTTGTTTGCATAATGCCTTTCCCAAAAGTTTTAGCAACGCCGTAACTATCTTTTTCAACCACGATTATTGCGTTTTCGTTATAAGTTTTAATCGCACCGATTAAGCACTCTGATGCAGACGCGGTATTTTGGTCACCCAAAACTACAATTGAAGATATAAAGGATTTATATCTATTCATATCAGTGTAATAAACTTCTTCACCCGCTTTCCCTTCGGCTATAGCAACGGCGGACTTACTTGAATTGCCGTTCCTTATAAAATAAGACGCTATATGCGTTAAAACGTTCATATATCCGCCACCGTTATCCCTTAAATCAAGGATAAGTTTTGTTTTACCACGCCCTTCCATATAGGCAAGCGCTTGCCCCATTTGCCAGGTTGCACCGCCTTCAAAGGAATTTAATTTTATATACCCAACGTCGTCGTCAAGGTAATTCATTTCTTGACTTAATTCATAATTTATTGAGGGCGCGCCACTATTAGAAATGAAGTCGCATAAATTTTCGTTATCGAAATACGTCACGTACGACGCAACGTATGATTTTTTAACAACGGAAATTTGCAAAATTTCTCCGCCACGGTCTACTTCAAAAACTAACTCCGTTCCGCTTTTATAACTATTTATAAAGTCACTAATTTGTTCATTATTAGAAAAAGTTTTTTCTTCGCTTGAAACTTTCCCTTTAAGCAAAACGTCTCCTCTCTTAATCCCTGCGTGATATGCAGGCGAATTGCCAACCACTTGTCTAATTTTAGTGCTTTGGTCGTAAAGCACAACCCCAACGCCTTGATAATTGCCCTTTGACTTTTCTATAACTTCGTCGTATTCTTCTTTCGTGTAATATTTAGCGTATCTATCTAAAAGTCCTTTAACAAGCGCGTCTGCAACGTCTTTTTCATTTATTTCACGGCGTTCGTTTGTTTTAGGGTCGTAAATATACCCCACGCGTTCCATAATGGAAACTAAGTCGTAGGCAACGTTGGCTTCTTTTCCACGCAAAAAATAGTTTGCAAAAAAACCGCCTGCAAACGAAATCAAAAAAAACACCACGCCTAAAAGTACCGCAAGCGCAGTGCTTATTTTCTTTTTTGGTGTTTTTTCTTGGCGCGCCGTTTGAACGGGCGCGCTTTGTTCTTTTATTAAGTCGTTTTTATTTTCTTCCATAATCACCTTACTAATTTTGCAAGAATAGTTATCAATCTAAATGTCACGGCGTCTGAAAATTTGCGAATATTAAGCCCCGTTTCCTTTTCAATTTTATCTAACCTATAAGTCAAAGTGTTTCTATGTAGGTATAATTTTCTTGAAGTTTCGCTAACGTTTAGGCTGTTTTCCAAAAATTCTTCGGCTGTGTTTACCATTTCTTCGTCGTCAAAAATTTCGCTTGCGTTGGTGTCCATAAGCATTTCAAGATATTCGTTAAGTTTATACTTAGGCAAATCTTCAAGCATTTTGATAAGCATATATTCCTTAAAAGAGTGAATATCGCCCTTAGAATTTATAGCCGTTGCCATTCTAACAGCCGTCATTGCCTGCGAAAATGAAGTGCTTAAATCGGCAATCGTTTTAACCGTTCCACCTATAGATATACGAACAACGGACCCCGTTTCTTCATAAACTGATTGCTTTAAAAATTCAGCGTATTCTGTAGAAGAGTGATATTCGGAATCGTCGTCCATGAACTTAACGAACGCGAGTTGACTTTCATCAATTTCAACAACGAAGTCAATCCCGTCAACTACGAAGTTTGCAAGCAAATTTTTAACGTCGTTAATCTTAGATTGAGCAACGCCAATCACCATAACGAAAGCAGGCATATCTTTCATTGAATATTTGCGCATATACCTTGAAATTTGGGTATAGTTGGTTTCACCTAAAAGAATTGCCTTGCAAAAATCCGTTCTCGAAAGCCCAGATTCTTTAAAGAAAGAGTTTTCTGCAAGTTCGCCGATTAAATAAGCGTAATTTTTAGCGCTTTCACCAATCCCTTCAATTCGCCCTATAAAACACTTACTTTTATATTTTATATAAAAAAGCGTTTTGTTTTGCGATTCGTCCATTTTAACCCCATCAAAATCAGTAGGAACAATTTCCCCCGGTTGCCCCGCGCCTGCAACGAAATTGCCGTTCGCATCAAACACCGAAAACTCGATACCTGTTTTTTCAGTTATTCCGTTTATAAAAACCCTTATATCTGCATCCATATTTTCACCTTTAATGAGTAAGTTAAAAAGATTATACCTTTTTTTCGCGCTAATTACAACTAAAAAGAGCAAATTTTTTAAATAAGTTCGTCAAATTGCACAAATTGTTATAAAAAAACAGCAAAAAAAAGGCAGTTTTTAAAAAATTGCTTTAAAAAACCGCCTTTATTAAAAAAATCTTTTTTGTTTTAATTTTATTTTTTAATTCTCTAATCGGTCAGAAAGCGCTTGATTAGGCTTGTCTACCACGCCCTTTTTACCGTTTTCTTTTAATTCTAAAACGACTATATTTGAAATCGCCACTAACGCTATAACGTTAGGCAACACCATAAAGTTATTAAATAAGTCTGATAAAGCCCAAACCAAATCGTTCTTTAAGAACGCACCTAAGAAAATAAATACTACGGCAAGTATTGAATAAATTATAACAGACTTTTTGCCAAAAAGATATTCAAAGTTGATTTTGCCGAATAAATTCCAACTAATAATAGTTGAAAAAGCAAAGAAAGTTAAGCATAACGCAACAAAACTCGTGCCGATAATCGAACCAACGTCTGCATTAGTGAACAAAACCGTTATTGCCGTTTGAACTGCGTTTTCCGGTTCAACTGCCTGCCAACCATTTGGAATTTTAACGTAAAGTGAAGTGATAACAATAAGCGCAGTTATAGTTAGCACAACGAAAGTATCCAAAAACACCCCTATCATAGCAACCGTTCCTTGTTCGTGTGGGGTTTTAACGTTTGCCTGAGCGTGTGCGTGAGGGGTTGAACCCATACCCGCTTCGTTAGAAAACAACCCACGCTTTGCGCCCATACTGATTGCCTTTTTAAGCGCAACGCCAACACCACCGCCTATTATTGCTTGGGGTGTAAAGGCATACTTTATAATATACCAGAACGCCGTGGGAAGAGACGTGATATTAACGCATAAAATAACAATTCCACCGAGCAAATAGACAACAGCCATTATAGGCACCATTTTTTCGGTGACTGATGCAATTCGCTTTGCTCCACCTATAAAAATTATAGCGGACAAAATTGCCAACACCACACCGACAATCCAACCAAAAGTGGTGTAATCATAACCACCCACCCCTGCTATTGCCGAACTAATTGCATTAGATTGAACCATTGGCCCGATAAAGCCGAGCGCGACAACTGTTGCAACTGCAAAAAACAATGCTAAAAACTTGCCGAACTTTCCCTTAAAAGCCGTGCGAATATAGTAAACGGGACCACCCGAAACGTTGCCGTTTTCATCAATTTTTTTGGTTTTTTGCGCAAGCACCGCTTCGGCGTAAATAGTTGCCATGCCGAAAAATGCAATAATCCACATCCAGAAAATCGCCCCTGGTCCGCCTAAAAGAATAGCACTGCACGCGCCCACTATGTTTCCCGTTCCAACTTGCGCGGCAACAGCCGTTGTGAACGCTTGGAAAGAACTCATGCCGTTCTTTTGTTTTCCACCGTTTAATTTAAGGTTGCCAAACACCTTTTTCATGCCTTGTCCAAAGCAACGCACTTGAACGAAACGCGTGCGAATTGTAAAGAAAACGCCCACGCCAACCAACAATATAACCAATATGTAGTCGACTAAAAATTCGTTTGCCGTGCTAACGGCAGTTTCAAGAAACTCTAAAACCTTTTGCATAAAGCACCCCTAATAAAAAAAATAAAGCCGTTCCGACAATCGCGAAACAACTCCAAAGAAAAATGATAAACGTATAAAAATATGCGTTCCGTCCTTTTGCCTGAGAGATTCAGGGCGTTGCCCTTTGCACCTTCGGCACTCTAAAAAGAGATTCTCCGGAATTCCTCCGCTTGCAGTTTAATTAAATTCTGCAAACTTCATCAGAAATATAGGCTTAGTATAGCACTTTAATAAAAACTTGTCAAATACTTAACGGCTCATTTTTATTAGTTAATAAATTTATTAATAAACGCGGTCAATCTGCATCGATTGACCGCGTTTATAACTGTTTAATTTTATTCGTTTTCAAAAAGCGGGGTTGAAAAATATCTTTCCGCCGTATCGGGAAGAACGGTCACAACCGTTTTGCCCTTTCCTAAAAGTTTAGCAAGTTTTTTAGCCGCCGCCACGTTAGTTCCCGAAGAGATACCGCACATAATACCTTCAAGGCGAGCCAAATCTTTTGAAGTTGCAAGTGCTTCTTCATCAGAGATGATACAAACGTCTTCAAAAATATTGCAATTTAGAACGGGTGGAATAAGCCCGTCACCAATCCCCATTTGAATATGCGAGCCGATTGTTCCGCCAGCCAAAATAGCCGCGTTTTCAGGCTCTACCGCCCAAATTTTAATATCGGGATTTTGCGCTTTTAAAACTTCACCAATACCCGTAATAGTTCCGCCCGTGCCTATCCCCGAACAAAATCCGTGAATCGGCCCTGCAACCTGCTCTAAAATTTCTAAGCCCGTGTGATGACGGTGAACGGTTGGGTTTGCTGGGTTTTCAAACTGTTGCGGAACGTAAACGTTAGGGTTTTCTTTTTGCATTTTAAGCGCCATTTTTAAACACTTGTCAATGCAATCTCCAATATTTCCGTCGTCGTGTATAAGGATAACTTCAGCACCGTAATGGCGAACCAACTTTCTGCGTTCTTCACTAACCGAATCGGGCATAATAATAACCGTTTTATACCCTTTAACCGCCCCCACGAGCGCAAGACCGATACCTTGATTGCCACTCGTTGGCTCAACGATAATAGTATCCTTATTGATAATACCCTTTCTTTCGGCTTCGGTAATCATATTAAACGCCGTGCGCGTTTTAATTGACCCACCAACGTTAAGCCCTTCAAACTTAACTAAAATCTCGGCGGAATCACTGTCAACCATCTTATTCAATCTAATAATCGGTGTGTGCCCGATTGCTTGTAATACGTCGTTATAAATCATAATAATAATAAGATACTATATATTTTATTTAAAATCAACAAAATTAGTGCAAACTTGAAATTTTAATTAAAAGTTTTTTTGTTTGATAAAAGCGGAGCGTTTTTTCTTTGTTTATTATTTAACAATTAAAACAACCTTGCCAACGTTTTCCCCACGATATAAAGTTTGTTGCGCTTCATCCGCCTGTTCCAACGGAAACGTTTTATAAATTTTTATCTTTATTTGTCCACTTTCGAATTTATCCCAAGTTTTTTCAACCAACTCTTTTAAAAGTTGACCTTTTTCTTCTGGCGTTTTGCTTCTCAAAGTGCTTCCGATAATTCTAATATTTTTAACGAAAACGTTTCTAAAATCCACTTCCGACACGTCACCCGCAAGTGAAGCAATTTGAATCCATCTGCAACCCCTTGCAACGTATTTTAAGCACTCACCAAGTTTTTCGCCCGCCAAGCAATCAATGGCTATATCCACAGGCGTGCCGTTTTGTTCTTCTTGCTTAAAAACTTCTACAATATCTTCTACACTCGTATCCACAACCCTATCTGCATTAAGATATGCAACTTTATCAACCTTTTGGGCACCACGCACCGAAGTTATTACTCGCATGCCAAAGGCTTTTGCCATAGGAACAACGGCGCTTGCAAGCCCACTGTTTCCACCACTTATATATAGTGTTTCTTTTTCTTTGGCTTGGCCAACACAAAAAAGATTAAGATATGCCGTCATATAAACTTCGGGTATTGCAGATGCTTCCGCAAAAGATAAGCCTTTGGGCATAGGCATAACCATTTGTTCGGGAACGGACACATATTCAGCATAACCGCCACCACCTAAAAGCGCACATACTTTATCGCCAACCTTAAAGTTTTTCACATTGTTTGCAATTTCCTTGATAACGCCGGCAACTTCAAGCCCCGGCCACTCTGGACAACCTGCGGGTGGCGGATAGTTGCCTTCCCTTTGCAAAAGGTCTGCACGATTTAACGCAGATGCATAAACTTCAATTAAAACTTCCCCGTCTTTAAGAACGGGATTTGAAACGTCTTTATAACTTAAACTTTGGTCTTTATTGATAACGATTGCTTTCATTTCTTTTTCCTTTTAATTTAAACACGCTCGTTATGAGCATCACAATTTCAAACCCTGCTTTATTTTAACAACGTCTTCAAGAAGGGGTGGCCCAGAATAACTATACTCATCATACTTGCTAAAACAAAGCCACATACACACGCCAAGCGCAGGCCCGATAGTGCGATGTAACCGCGTATGCGAGCCACTTGATAAAAACAAAAACGGAACTTTAAGTTCTTTTTTTAACAAATTGCAAATTTCTAAATTGCTTATTTCTTGCTCAACCGTTTGCGCGCCCGTAACGATTTTTACCACGTCTGCCCCACGGCTTTGCTGAGCAAGGGCAACTTCCAACACGCGCTCTGGCGAGCGATATTCTTTTATATGTGAAGACATTAAAACTTCACCACCCGCTTGATGTATTTTATCAATAAGCGCAATTTGCTTTTCAATCGCTTTTTTATCCGTGGTAAGTTCTTCGGGTGACGGGTCGTATAAATCACCCATAACGTCTATAAGAGTTGCACCACAATTAAGCGCAAGCAAAAGTTCTTCCATGAGCGCTTGGTCATCAATTCCAACGTTTTTTTCGCCACGATAATTAGTTACGTAAACGGGCTTATCTTTTACACTCTCAAAAATTGAACGCAAATTTTTTTCGGTTCGTTCTGTTTTTTCTAAATAACTCAACTGAAGCCCTATTGCGGTTGCCCCACCATTAATTGCCGTTGTAATTTTCCCTTTGGCTAAATCTATGGTTGGCACTTGCACCATTTCAGTTATAAACGGCTCTTTAGCGTTTAAAAAACTCATCTTTTATCCTCTCTTTTCATTGCGTTCCTTCCGCCGTCAATCATAATATTTTCACCGTTAATAAACTGCCCTTTATCAGATGCTAAAAACAAACACAAATCAACAATTTCTTGTGGCTCGCCCGCACGCCCCATCAACGTGGCCATTGAAGCCATTTGTGGGCGCGTCATAACCGGCCCCGGTGAAACGCAATTACAACGCACGTTATATTTTGCACCAAACTGGGCAATTGATTTTGTTAAACCATACATTAAGCCCGCTTTCGCAGTGGCATAATCAACCCCCTTGCCATCGCCTTCAGCCCCCGTTATAGAACCTATATTGATAATTAATCCGCTATTTTGTTTTTTCATTTGCTTTAGAACTGCGTGCGCAAAATAAAACGGACCTTTTAAGTTAACGTCAAGCCCCAGTCAAACACTTCAATAGGCACGTCTGGAAAATCGTCTTGCCAACCAACGGCAAGCACACGCCTTGCCGTTCCACCCGCAAAGTTAACAAGCACGTCTATCGAGCCAAACGCTTCAATAGTTTTTTCACACGCAGAACAAATTTGTTTATAATCTCTAACGTCACAAACAACGCCAATGGCTTTCCCCTTTCCATTTTGATTGATTTGTGCCACTTTTTCATTTAGGGCTTGTTCGTTCACGTCGCACAAAACAACGTTTCCGCCAAGGTTTGCAAATGCTTGTGCAAAGCAAAACCCCATGCCTGAACCAGCACCTGTTGATATAGCAGTTTTATTCAAAAAATAATTTTCACAAAACATAATGTTTCCTCCGCTATTTAATTATACAATAATTACAAAAGATTGACAAGAATTATTAAAATTAATATAATGTATAATACTACTTAAAAGTAAACCTATCCTACTGCGAGGAAAAAATTTTGCAAACAGATATACACCAAATTATTCCATTGTTGCTATCTATTAAATATACTCATAATAGCAATTTAAATTACGATTATTCTTCAATTCCACGCCCTTGCCACAATATTGCCTTTATGCTTGAAGGCTCGGGCATTATAAAATCAGGCGAAAAATTATTAACCGTAAAAAAGGGGGACGTTCTTTTTATCCCCAAAAATTCAACCTATTCTGCACAATGGATTGCACAACCAAAAGCCGTTTATCACTCCATACACTTTTCTTTCCAGTACGACGGCAATCCCTTATTAAACAAAAATATTCCAGTGCAAATTTTAACCAACAACAACTTTGACTCTCTTTACCAAAAAGCAAAAGAAATTGAAAAACATCAATTTGATAAAACTGCAAATTCATTTTTTGCACTGTCTGCCTTTTTTGAAATTTTGGGCACTATTTTGCCGTCACTTAAATTAGAATCAGAAACCCCCTTCAATAAAATGCTTGCCCCAGCGCTTGAATATCTTGAAAATAACTATTTCACAAAAATTAGCGTTCAAAAATTAACTTCTCTTTGTTTTTTAAGTCCATCACGCTTTCATTATCTTTTCAAAAAGCAAACGGGCGTTTCGCCAATAGTATATAAAAACAAAATAGCCGTTAGAAACGTTGCAGAAGACCTTTTGTTTGACAAAGAAACGCCAATTAAAACGGTCGCACAAAAACACGGCTTTAAAAATTTTATTTATTTTGAACGGCTTTTTAAAAAACTGACAGGCAAAACACCTTCTCTTTTCCGTAAAGAAAACATATTACTATAAAACCAACGTAAAAACCCACCAACAAAAGTTGGTGGGTTTTTCATTAACTTAGCGAAAATTATTTTTCGTTTTTATAAATTTCCTTAAAGTATTTATAAGTGTCAACCTTTAATTCACCGCAAGCAGGTTCGTCGCAAGCGATAATCCCGTCTGGGTGAAGTTGTAATGCGCTTATAGTCCAAGCGTGGTCTACGCCACCTTCAACACAATGGCGCAATGCGCGCGCTTTATTGTGCCCACTAATAACTAACAACACTTGCTTAGAATCGCAAACCGTGCCAACACCTACCGAAAGCGCAGTTTTAGGAACTTTGTTCGGGTCATTATCAAAAAAGCGAGAGTTAACGATTAACGTGTCTTCCGTAAGCGCGCGAACACCCGTTCTCGAAGTTAATGACGTGAAAGGCTCGTTAAACGCAATATGTCCGTCAACACCGCTACCGCCTAAGAATAAATCAATTCCGCCGTAAGATGCAATTTTATCTTCATAGCGCTTGCACTCTGCTTCTAAATCTTCAGCCATACCGTTCAAAATATTTACGTTTTCTGAAGGAATATCTATGTGGTTAAAGAAATTGTCGTGCATAAAATACCAATAACTTTGGTCGTGTTCTCTTGGAAGCCCAACGTATTCATCCATATTAAAGGTGACAACGTTTTTAAATGTCACTTTGCCTTGCTTATTCATTTCAATAAGTTTTTTATAAACGCCAAGTGGTGAAGAACCTGTTGGCAAACCAAGTATGAACGGACGGTTTTCTTTGTGGTTATTTATTGCGTTTGCAATATGTTCTGCCGCCCAATCACTCATCTTTTGGTAATTTTCTTTGATAATTACTTTCATTTTTTTGCTCCTTTACGTACCAAAATTTTAATCTTATATTTTTATTATAGCACTTTATATTAAATTTGTAAATCTCTTAAAAAATTTTTTGCAAAAAATACAAGCCTATAATAAAACCTTCTTTTAACCGCGTTTTTTAATAACCTTTGCAGGCGTTCCAACTGCTACGCTATAAGGTGGAATTGGTTTAATCACTGTGGAGTGCGCACCGACGACAGAACCGTCACCAACACAGCCCGAATACATAACGCAAACGCCCATACCTAAATAGCAATCTCGCCCGATAACAACTTTTTCCATATGTCCGCCTTGTTTACGAATAATAGTATTCGGGTCGTCAAAAATATGTGAATAAGGTGTGATAGTGATATTTTGCGCTAATAATGAAAAGTCGCCTATTTCTAAACCAGCGTGTCCGTGTAGAGTTGTTCCCGAGCCGATATAGGCGTTTTCTCCAATAACGATATATCCGTCTCTTTGTTCAGTGGTTAAATAAGCCTTGTCTTTAATCATCACACCGTTAGCAATAGTTATTCCGTTTTCACCTTTTGCAATTAAACTAACGTCGTCACCAATAAGAACGTTATCCCCAATCGAAATATATTGTGGATTTTCAATTTTAACGTTTGCGCCTATTATTACGTTTTTGCCCATTTTCTTAAATTTTTTAGCGTAATACTCAGCGCGCAGTTGCTGTGCGTTCGGCGATGAACTCATAAGAAAAACCGTTTTATAAAAATCTTCTTTTTCTTCATCCGATAAATTCTTAAAAGCATTGGTAAAAAATTTGTCCATTTTTTAGTTGTCTCCTAAGTTTTTTTGCTTTTTTATTATAATTTACTAATTAATCTTTGTCAATATATACTTATAAAATCGTTTGATTATATTTTAATATTATGAGCGTCGACGACTGCAACTTGTGAAACAAGTTGTTCGTCAGTTCCTAGCGCTGTTGGGGGCAACTCCCTGACAGACGCTCCTACACTACGTTACGGAGTCCTTGCTCATCAAAGATTGCCCATCATATGACGGACGAACTACGTTCTTCGTCTGTCTAGGGATATAAACAAAAAGAAAAGCACCCATTTTCATGGATGCTTTCTTTTTGGCTGCCCCTGACAGACTCGAACTGACGACAAATCGGTTAACAGCCGATTGCTCTACCTACTGAGCTAAGGGGCAATGTTTGGTTTCAAACGAAACCAAATTTTTTAATGGATGCAGCAACAACCTATTTTCCCGGACCGTCGCCAGTCAAGTATTTTCGGCGCTAGTGAGCTTAACTACTGTGTTCGGTATGAGAACAGGTGGGACCTCACCGCTAACGTCACCGCAATGGTATATATCGGATTTCTCCGTGTATATCGTTTTTTAGTGTATATCAAGTATACACTCTTTTTCATCTGCCGTCAATTTATTTACACGGTAGATTCACAACTGCATAGATTTTCTTCCTTAATTTACTTAGCACTATTTAAGCCCTTGGCCAAATCTCGTATAGTTAAGTGTGTAATCAATTCGCTTTTCTCTCATATTTTATGAGATCAAGCCCTCGACCTATTAGTATCGGTTAGCTCAACACATTGCTGTGCTTACACCCCCGACCTATCAACCTCATCGTCTTTGAGGGGTCTTACTAACTTACGTTATGGGATATCTTATCTTGAGGTTAGTTTCACGCTTAGATGCTTTCAGCGTTTATCTAATCCGCACTTCGCTATCCTGCCATGCCGCTGGCGCGACAACAGGTG
>SVHO01000042.1 GCA_015055725.1 Clostridiales bacterium
ACTTTTTATTATATAATAATAAATAAGTTGTTAATTCTTTTTTGTAGGGGTTAAATATGAAATTTATCCATTGTGCAGACCTTCATTTAGACTCTAAGATGGAGACCTTGCCTTCTGAAAAATCAAAGATTCGCAGAGAAGAAGTGCTTTCAACTTTTGAAAGGTTGTGTTCTTATGCGACGGCAAAGGGCGTTAGCGCGGTAATAATTGCAGGGGATATGTTCGATACTGCTCGCGTCACGGTTAAAACGCGTGCAAGAGTGTTGCATGCAATTTCTTCTAATCCAAGCGTTGACTTTTTATATTTGTCAGGCAATCATGACGACGATAATTTTATTGCAGGTTTAGAATGCTTGCCAAAAAACTTAAAAGTTTTTAGCGACGATTGGCAATCTTTTTATTACGATGGCGTTTGCATAAGTGGAATAAAGTTTACGCCATACAACGAAAGCACAGTTTACGATGGACTTTCACTTGACGAAAACAAGGTGAATATCGTCACTTTGCACGGTCAAATTGCCGGATACGTTAGCGCTGATAAAGATGCTGAAGTTATAAGTTTACCACGATTGAAAGAAAAATATATTGATTATCTTGCTCTCGGTCATATTCATCAATATTCACAAGGGAAACTTGATAACCGCGCAACTTACGCTTATTCAGGCTGTCTTGACGGGCGTGGGTTTGACGAAACGGGCGATAAAGGATTTGTTGAAATTAGCGTAGAAAACGGAGTTCTAACTACTGAATTTATTAAATTCTGTTCAAGAACTCTTAACGTGTTTGAATATAACCTAAAAAATAAAAAGGATTGGGCGATTGTTAGAAGTGAAATCTTAACCGCCTTAAACTCTAACGTTAACGAAACGTCTTTAATAAAAGTCGTCATTAAGGGCGAAAGGAAACCCGATTTTGAAATTGACGTTTTAGGATTAAGTATTCGCCTTAACGAGTTGTATTTTTTTGCTAAAGTTTACGATAAGACCACCGTCACGGTTGATGAAAACGATTATATAAACGACAAATCGGTGCGTGGTGAATTCGTGCGCGCAGTATGGGAAAGTTCACTTTCTCCCGAAATGAAAAGCAAGGTCATCACTTGTGGACTTTCCGCGCTTAAAGGAGAAGAATTATGAAACTTATAAAATGTCACGTGACGGCGTTTGGTAAATTAAAAGATTTTTCTTACGACTTTTCTTCAGGACTCAACACGGTTAAACAGGATAACGGTTGGGGTAAAAGTACTTTTGCAACTTTCATAAAAGCGATGTTTTATGGGCTTAACGATTCAAAGCGAAGCGTTGCCGAAAACGAGCGAGTTAAGTTTAGACCGTGGAACTCCACTGAAAAATTTGGCGGATTCGTTGAGTTTGAGTGGGGGGGTAAGCAGTTTAAGCTCGAAAGGTTTTTTGGACTTAAAGAATCAGAAGATACGGTTAGGCTTTTTGACGTTCAAACGGGTAAAGAATTCTCTAACACCCAAAATTTAGGTAAAAGAATTTTTGAAATCGACGAAGAAGGGTTTTTATCAACCACATATTTTTCACAAAAAGATTTTGAAATTAAAAGCAACACGAGTTTAACGGCAAAATTTAACGCCGTGTGTGAAGTTCAAGACACTGATTTATTTGATAAAGCACTATCGAGCGTTGATGAGAAAATTAAAAGTTATAAATATCGTGGAGATAAAGGTCTTATCCCCGACGCTAAGCGTGCAATTTTTGCTATTGACGAACAAATTCGCCGTGCGGAAAACTCCGTTGCAACGCTTAAAAACTTAAAAGATGAAGCGGACGTTTTGCAAAACGAAATTAACGGCTTACAACAAAAATCTAAACAACTAACCGATCAACTTACTATTGCTGGAAAAGCCGAGGCAGTTGCCGTAAAAAAACAAGCGTATGATAAACTAACACTTCAAAAGAAAAAACTTATTGAAGATAAAGAAACGGCAGAGCAAGTTATTCGTGATAATTTTTCTCTTAAAAACCAAACTTCTGATATAGAAAGAAAAATAAGTACGCTAATAGGCGTAAACGCTCAGCGAGATGCGGTAAAAGAAGAACTCGCTAAATATAGTGAAAATAAACCCTTTGAAAACAAAAAAACGTTTACCGCCATTGATTACACCGTGTGGGGAGTGACGGCAATATCTTTAATAGCATTTATCGTTGCAGTTATTTTAGGTGGGTTTAACTTGCCATCTATTTTGTTTTTAAGTGCTTTCGTTCTAGGTGTAATTGCAACTGTTGCAAGAATATTTAGCGTAAAATTTAATAAAAAGAACGCTAATGCGCAATACGTTGATATAATAAATCAAAAAAATGCAGATTTAGAAAGATTAAATAATCAAGCGTTAGCAATTGAACGAGAAATAGACGAATTTATTTCTAAATTTGATTTGGGCGAAAAGTTTGACCGTCAAACGAGTTTAAGATATATTTCAAAGATTTTTGACGTATATAGCGACATTGAAGCGCGTATATTAGAAGCTGATAGAGAACTTGATTTAATGAAAAATGACGTCAAAGATTTTGAAAATTATAACGGCGAACAAGGAGACGTAAATTTAATTGAACAACAATTAAAACAAACGGACGCTAAGTTTGAAAAGTTGACTAAAGAGATTGCGGATAAAAAGTCTTCAATTCGCATTTATGAAGATATCGCAAGCAGTTTTGCCGAACTAGAAAGCAAAAAGGCAGAACTCATTGATAAAGTTGACCAATATGAAAAAGAAAAAGAAGTTTTTGAATTGACTTCAAAATTCTTAAAACAAGCGGATGAAAACCTTAAAGTTAGATATAAAGCCCCTCTTCAAAATAGCCTAAAAAAATATTTTAATTTAGTGGTTAGTGGAGATAAAGACGTTAATATTGACGTTGATTTAAAGGTCACTGTTAACGAAGAAAGTGGGCAAAAAT
Source organism: Clostridiales bacterium (assembly GCA_015055725.1). Lineage (GTDB taxonomy): Bacteria > Bacillota > Clostridia > Christensenellales > Borkfalkiaceae > UBA1259. Next base: position 2,925 of record SVHO01000042.1, read on the forward strand.
CAGTTGATTATTACAGCAAAGGCTATCAAAATCTATTTGAAATTTGCAAACGTTTTGCGTTGACTGACGTGCTTTTTACGGGTGAAAAACCGTTTATAATTCTTGACGACCCGTTTTATAATTTAGACGACCAAAAACTTGTGAGCGCAATTAATCTTATAAAAAAACTTTCAAATGAATATCAAATTTTATATTTGGTGTGTCACGATAGCAGGAGAGCGTGATTTTGAATAAAAAACTTGAATTTGAATTCGTGCCGGACGGGTGTTGGAAAAGCAATCTTAGAACCATTTTGTCAAAAAAACAATGGGATTACGTTAAAAAAGACGCAAAGGAACGTGCGGGTGGTCAGTGTATGATTTGCGGTAAAAAAACCGCTAAACTTGAAGCACATGAAAAGTGGAATTACGATTTAAGCAAAGGCGTTCAAGTGCTTGAAGACGTTATTGCCGTTTGCAAAGATTGCCATGCCGTTATTCATATGGGGAGAACGCAATTAAAAGGCGATGAAGTTCGTGCCGAAAAGCATTATATGAAAGTTAACAATTGCTCGTACGTTCAATATCGAAAAGAACTTGGGCTCGCTAACGAATTGCACCAAAAGCGCAATCAAGTTAGCGAATGGGCGATAGATATTTCATGGCTTAAAAGGTTTGTCGTTGATGAAAAAACCGAAGAATAATCAATGTTTAGCATTATTTTTAGGGTGCGATAAAATGTAAAAATACACTAAAACACTGTTAAAAATGCTTGACAATCATAGTTTGCGGTGTTATAATTTTTTCAAATTAGATAAAACGCTGTGAAGGAAACAGGCGGTTTGCTTTAATATAGAGAGTTGACGGTTGGTGCAAGTCAATGCGGGGCAAGGCGCTACTCATTCCTGAGCGGGAACGGCGAACAAGTTTTTAGTAATCGTTTTCGGTTAGCTCCGTTATAAGCAAATAAGTGATTGCATTTTGCAATAATCACGGGTGGTACCGCGGTGAATAATCGTCCCTGACTTCTTATAGAGTCGGGGAGTTTTTATTTTTACAATTAAGCGGTTAAAAAACGCGTAGAACATTTATTTGCTTGACAACGTGGTGCTATACATTATATAATGTATAGAGTATTGATATTCGATTAGAAATGCTGTAATAATCAGTAGATTTTAGTAGTCGTTTTCGGTTAGCCCCGTTAAGAGCAAATGAGTGACCGTGTTTTCACGGTAATTCGGGTGGTACCACGGTGCAAAATCGTCCCTGACTATTATAGTCGGGGATTTATTTTTAGGAGAGGATAGTTGTTATGAAAAAGATTACTGTATCTGATTTTACGCTTTTAGCAGTTTGTGAACAAGATTTATCGCTTACTTTTAGGGAAAGGCTAGCTATCGCGGAAAGTTTAGACGCATCTTTAGTTGACGCGATTGAACTTCCCGTTCTAATAAATTCAAAAGAAAACGAGGTTATTTATCGCACGATTGCTTCGTCAGTTAAAAACGCGGTGGTTAAAATCCCCGTTGGGTTTGATTCTGATTCGGTTAAACGCGCGTTTGACTGCATTAAAGGTGCTGATAAAAAATGCTTACAAGTTGTCGTGCCTGTTTCAACCGTGCAAATGGAATATTTCCACCACGTTAAAGCACCTGTTATGCAAGCAAAAATCGGTGAACTCGTAAAAACAGCAAAAGAATATTGTGAATGCGTTGAATTTGTTGCGCTTGACGCGTTTAGGGCGGAAGAAGGCTTTTTAACCGAGTGTGCTAAAACGGCATTTCTTTCGGGCGCGCTTTGTATGACAATTTGTGACGATGCAGGCGTTGCTTTTCCTGAAGATTACGAAAGAGTAGTTAAAGATATTAAAAACGCATGCGATATCAAAGTTAACGTTAAACCGTCAAACGCATTGTCCTTAGCACCTGCTTGTGCAATCAGCGCAATTAAGGCTGGGGCAGATGGGGTTAAAACTTCGGTTGTTGGCGAATATCTTTCACCTTCAGTATTTGCAGATATAGTTAGGGCTAAAAAGAACGAACTTGGCGTTGACGCTAAAATTGACGTCACTAACGTTAAAACTATTTCAAATACAATAAATGGCGTTGCTGAAAAAGTGCAAAACGTTGCTGATGAAAAAATTAGCGCAAATATAAGCGCAAACGCTACGATGAAAGACGTTTCAGACACCGTTAAACGTTTGGGTTATGAACTTTCAGATTCGGATATCGGCAAAGTGTTTGAAGAAGTAAAAAAAGTGACCGCAAAAAAAGAAAGTATTGACGAGAAAGAACTTGAAGCATTAATCGCAAGCACTGCTATGCAAGTTCCGTCCACTTATCATCTCGTAAACTACGTAGTTAATAGTGGAAATATTATCCCTGCAACAGCTAACGTGACGCTTGAAAAGGACGGTGAAAAGTTTACTGGTGTTTCTACGGGTGACGGACCTATCGACGCATCTTTCCATGCAATTGAACAAGTTATCGGGCACCATTATGAACTTGATGATTTCCAAGTTCACGCCGTGACTAAGGGTAGGGGTGCAGTCGGTTCATCAATTATTCGTTTGCGCGCTAATGGTAAACTTTATCCCGGCAACGGTGTTTCAACCGATATCGTCGGCGCGTGCATTCGTGCGTATATCAACGCACTCAACAAAATAGTTTACGAGGAGAATTAAAAATGAAATTCTCTTTCGCGGATAAATTAGTTAATTCGGGCAGTTTTTTACAACTTTGTAATACCGCGCAATATTACGGATTTGACGGAATAGAAATTTCAGACGTTTTTTCTGAAAAGCAAAAACATTCGGATAGTATCTTTCGTTCTTCCGTCACGGGGGACGCTAAAAGAAAGTTAGTTAATAGACATATTGCAATTCCTGTTATAACCTTTCCCGAACTTATAAGCAAAGAAACAGACCCTTCGTTAATCGTCAAAAACGTTGAATACGCATCTCTTGCTAATGCAGATGGCGTAGTTATAAAAGTTAAGGACGGCGTTGGTGAAGACGTGCTTAAAGAAAAACTTGCACTTGCAGTCGTTGAGGCTGAAAACAACGGCGTGTCAATACTTATCGAAACGTGTGGTGAATTTTCTAATACTGAAAAAGTGCTTGACGTGATAAACGATTTCGGAACGGCATCTATAAAAGTATGCTGGAACGTGCGTGAAACTTATTTTAACGCACAAGAATCGGCTGATAAAACCATTCAAACACTTGGCGCGCACATTGGATACGTTAGACTTGGCGATATGGCAAACGGTCAAAACGTTTTAATCGGTGACGGCGAATTGCCTGTAAAAGATTTTATAAACGCGCTCCGTTCACTTAATTACGACGGATACGTTTGCGTTATGGATTCGGGCGAAATAACTTCTGCCGACATCATTTTAACGCATTTTAAGAGTTATTTGTCTACAAACAGTGGGGAATCTCCCAAAAAGCCGATATACTATAATCGTGCGGGAACGGGCACTCATCCTTGGAAAAAGTTTGACGTTTTGGACTTAACTTTTTCACAAGTTCTTGACGAAATGGTTGAACGTTATCCCGATCAATACGCTTTTAAGTATACTACGCTTGATTATACTAGAACTTATTCTCAGTTTAGGGACGACGTTGATAAGGTTGCTGCAGCGCTTATATCTCTTGGCGTTAAGGCAGGGCATCACGTTTCTATTTGGGCAACTAACGTTCCTCAATGGTTTTTATCCTTTTGGGCAACAGTTAAAATCGGTGCAGTTTTAGTGACGGTCAACACCGCTTATAAAATTCACGAAGCCGAATATCTTTTAAGGCAATCGGATACTCACACGCTCGTTATGATTGACAGTTGTAAAGATTCCGATTATAAAGCAATTATTGAAGAATTGTGCCCTGAACTTAAAAACGTTAAACCGGGTGAACCACTTTATTCTAAAAAATTACCATTTTTGCGCAACGTTATTTCTGTTGGCTTTGAAATGGACGGATGCTTAGAGTGGAAAGACTTCGTTAAGCGTTCATCACTTGTCCCACAAGAAGAAGTGCGCCGTAGAGCGTCTATGGTAAAACCTGACGACGTTTGCAACATGCAATATACTTCGGGAACGACGGGCTTTCCAAAAGGAGTTATGCTCACGCATAGAAATATCGTTAATAACGGTAAAATTATCGGCGATAGAATGGATATTTCAACCGCTGATAAAATGATGATACAAGTACCAATGTTCCACTGTTTTGGAATGGTGCTTTCAATGACTAACCTTATGACGCACGGCGGAACAATCTGTCCTATGCCGTATTTTTCGCCAAAGTCCTCTCTCGCTTGTATAAACGATGAAAAGATAACTTGCTTTAACGGTGTTCCAACAATGTTTATAGCAATGTTTAATCACCAAGACTTTGCAAAAACAGATTTCTCTCATATAAGAACTGGTATTATGGCAGGTGCAAACTGTCCGCCTGAACTTATGAGAAAGGCTGCCGCGGAAATGAATATGACCGAAATCATAAGCGTTTACGGTCAAACCGAGGCTTCGCCAGGGTGTACGATGGGTGAAGTGAACGAAGATATTGACCACCGCGTTGAAACGGTTGGCAGTGCTTTCCCCGGTGTAGAGTGTAAGATTATTGACCCCGAAACGGGTGAAGAACTTCCCGATGGACAAAACGGTGAATTCGTTGCTCGTGGGTATAATATTATGAAAGGATATTATAAGATGCCCAAAGCGACCGAACAAACTATTGATGCGGACGGTTGGCTTCACAGCGGTGATATTTGTTGCAGAACACCAGATGGATATTATAAGGTGACGGGTAGGCTTAAAGATATGATTATTCGTGGTGGCGAAAACTTATATCCAAGGGAAATTGAAGAATTTTATCTCACTCACGAAAAAGTGCGTGACGTTCAAGTGGTTGGCGTGCCTGACCAAAGATATGGAGAAGAAGCGTGCGCATATATAATTCTAAACAAAGGTGAAAGTTCTGATGAGAACGAAATGCGTGAATACGGCAACGCCCATATGGCAAAACACAAAGTGCCAAGATATTTCGTGTTTGTAAACGAATTCCCGATGAACGCCGCTGGTAAAATCTTAAAGTATAAAATGCGTGAAGACGCAATTGAAAAAATAAAAAATATGAAATAAACAGAGAGGTAAGAAAAATGCAAATTAAAATTGAAAAAGCAAAAACGCTTAAAGAAAAACCCGATTTTTCAAATCTCGGTTTCGGTAAATATTTTACAGACCACATGTTCGTTATGCAATATTCTGACGACAAGGGTTGGTATGACGCTAAAATCGTTCCGTTTGATTATATCCCGATTCATCCTGCATCAACCGTACTTCATTACGGTGCGGAAATTTTTGAAGGTATGAAGGCATATAAAACGGCTGACGGCTATCAAAT
>SVHO01000043.1 GCA_015055725.1 Clostridiales bacterium
CCTTCCCACCCGAAACAACGTCAACGTTAAGCCCACAAACGTCTTTAACGCGACTAACGAATTCACTTCCGTTTAACGCTTGTCTAACGCCAGCCGTTGCGAAAACGCAAACTTTATCAGCGCCCTCGCTTTTTGCCTTTTGATTAAAAAAAGAAACGGCCTCAACAGTTCGCTCAATTGCCTCTGGTAAAAGCACGTTGTTTTCAACGAGTTTTTCGGCAAGTCGCGTTGTCTTTACCGTTTTATAAAGTGTTTCCTTTCCGTCGCTTAACATTAGGCGCACGGAATTAGAACCTACGTCTATTACACCATATTTCATTTTAATTGCCACTTCCGTCTTTATAGACCAAACCTAATCTTCTCGCTTCTTTTTCTATCCACGCGCGCAAGGCGTAAACTTCTTTGGTTTGTTCGCCTTGACTAATAAGTTGTTCATATTTAGCGATATTTGATTCATAGACTTCTATTTGTTTTTTGTAAACGGAAATGGCTATCATTTGATAAATCATCACCGCGAGCAAAATCACCGCGAGCAACACTGCGCCCACAGTTCCTGCGACTATCAATCTTTTTGCTTTTTCTTCGGTCATACTTTGCCTTTCCCTTTGCTAACTTATATATATTATAAATCTTTTTACCGCATTTTGCAAGTATTATATGGAAACTTTTAAAATATAACAGTAGTCCTAAAAAAACCCCGAACAACATATAGGGTCTTACATTAGGGAAATTAAGAGAGTATGAATATACCACGAATAAAACCCCGAAAGGAAAACTAAATAAAATATCGGGCAAAAACCTTAAAAACTTATTTCTTATTGGCTTTTTAATCAATGCAGAAAGAGTGTAAATTACACCACTTACCCCACCGAACGATAGACATGCAATAAAGATAAATAATTGATTTTTTGTGACAAACATTATTTAAAAATTCGCTTTATAAAAGGTGTTTTTTTACTGTTATATTTTATTTCGCTAAATATACCGTCTGCAGTCAAATTTCCCGTGCTTTTATTAAATGCGGTTATTTTTATATTTTGACCGTTAACGGTCACTTTATTCCCCGCAACGGTTAGCCTTAAACTCTGCTCGTTAAACCCATCAACCGTTTCAACGTTTGTCATTGAAAGTTTTTTGCGACTTTCAAGAACGGCTTTTTCTTGGTCATTATTAGTTTGTTGTTGCATAAGCTTCTCCTTTTTATTCTACACTATGTTTATGCCAAAAAAATCGTTGTTAAAACCCAAAAATTGAAAAAAGGCGGTTAAACCGCCTTTTTTAATAGTTTTTAAGTTGTTTTAGTCAGGTAATTTCAAATCGCCAAATTTTATCCAACCTTTCTTTCTCATAAATTCGCTAATTACCCAATTCAAAAGTGCAGGCAAGATAATCATCAACAAGAAAATACCGATTATACCAAGAGCGCCGTTTGTGTAAGTGAGCAAATCAATAATTCCAACTAAACCGCTAGTTCCCATACCACCGCCGTTATGACCGCATTTAAGCATAAACAAGCAAGTTGAAAGTGGTCCTAAAATTGCACTTGAAATTATCATTGGCAACATAACAACGGGTTTTTTCATAACGTTTGGTATTTGAAGCATACTCGTTCCCAAACCTTGCGCAATAAGTCCAGCAAAACCGTTTTCACGATAACTTGCCACTGCGAAGCCAACCATGTGGCAAGCACAACCAACTGTTGCGGCACCGCCAGCAATAAGCATATAGGTTGCGTTGTCACCACCTGCTTCAACAACTGATTTTGCAACAGCAATCCAAATAGCCGCAGAACTCGTTGGAAGAGTTAATAAGATACCCATTATAACTGCAACGATTATACCCATAAAGAAAGGCGCAATCTTCGTTGCTTTTGCAATTAGCAAGCCAAGTTGGTCTACTGCCCAAATAAACGGTGCAGACAAGAAAATTCCAACAAAAGATAACAACATAGCTCCAAGCGGAACTAAAATAATGTCAAGTTTAGTTTTTCCTGCATACAATGAAACAATTTCAACAACCAACACTGTCACAACGTAAGCACCAATAGGATTACCAGGTGCACCAAAACCAACAGACGTAAACGGTGCTTTAACAAGTGGGAATAACTCGCTTAAAAACGAACCGAATAACAGTTTATCGGCAAACGCACCGATAAAGCCTGCAACTGCCGCTGAAAATATAAGCAATTTGTTTTTGCCAAGTGCATGAGCAATTCCAACGCCTATTCCTGCACCCATAAGCGTTTTAGCCATACTTGCTATTAAATATAACGTTTGACCAAAATAATTGTCAAGCCCTATCAATTTTTCAGCAATAGTTGCTAAAATAGTACCTGCAATAAGCGTCACGAACAAGCCTTGTGCCATACCTGAAAAAGCCGTTATAAAATAACGTTTGGGTAAAGCTTTAAGGTAGTTAATGGCTTTTTGTTTACAAGTTGTCTTTTGTGTTTGTTCTTCGTTCATAACTTAACCTCCGTTAATTTATTATCTACTTGGTCACACGACGTTAAGTAATATTTAACGCCGTTTTTTTCAACTAATTTATCAGCGCGCACACTTTTTCCGTGTAAATGTCCGTAAATAACCACGTCAACACCGTTTGTTTCAAACAACTCGGTAAAAAGAGTATCGTCTCTGCGAACGTTAAACGGTGGATAATGCACGAGAGCAATAAGCTTGTCCCCTTCCTTTTTTATCTTGTTTGCGTTTGATAGTGAAAGCCTAAGCCTTTCAGTTTCACGAAGATAAATTTTGTTATCTTGTTCGGTAAAATCTGGGCTACCTGGAACGCTCCAGCAACGCGAACCGCAAATAACTACGCCATCAAACCTAATACTATCGTTTTGAAGCGCGAAAAAATTTTCAGGAAGAATATCTCTAACCTTTCCTATCCCACTCCACCAATAATCGTGATTACCTTTGATAAGTATTTTTTTACCTTTTAACTCTTTTAGCGTTTGCAAATCTTTTTGCGCGTCAGCAATATCCATCGCCCAACTGATATCGCCACCGATTAAAACTAAATCATCTTCGCCAACTTTTTGTTGCCAATCGTCACGTATTTTATCTAAATAACCAACCCAATTCCCCCCAAAAACGTCCATAGGTTTGTTGGTGTTAGTTGATATATGCAAATCACTAATTGCAAATATTTTCATAATTAAATAATAGCACAAACGATAGCAATTCGCAAGCATATTAATAAACAACACAAAAAAAGGCACAAAACTTTTTGCGCCTTTTTTGTTTTAATATTCAAATTAGCCTGGGAACATAGGCAATTCAAAAAACCCTGCACATACTTCTTGCGTATAGTCTTGGCAAGGCGGTATGCACGCATACCCGTATGACGGAAGCAACATTTCAACGTCCATAACGATTTTTAAGATTATAGAAACGCAAGCGTCAATAGTGAATTGATTATCGCCCGTAGTCGTGCCTTGCGTAGAAACGAGTGACACAACCGCTTCAACACTATATGGCATAATTGAGGCTGACGGGATATTTAAAATAACGTCTTTAGTGATAGTGACGCTAGCAGTTCCAGCACCTTCAACCCCGTTTGCATCGGTATATGCAACCGATACTGGAATAGTCACGTCGGCTTTAACCCGCGCACTACCCGACCTTTCAGGCAAAGGTTCGATTAAAAGATTGCTAATTACCCCTTGCGACGTTAAACTTTTTGCGCTTACAAACGTTAACGGATATGTAGGATTGTCTGGCGTAAGATTGGTTATATCTAAAACCACGTTGGTAAGTTGGGTTTGTTGCATACACGCATCAAACACCTTTTTTACCTGCACGCAAACTTTTTCGCATAAGCCGTTAAGCGGATTTCCGCTTATTTGCCCAGGGCATTTATCTGATTGAAAATTACAGAAAAACGACATTTTATCCTCCTTTATGGCTTTCTATATTTAATATATGATTTTGCACTTACAATATGACACAACCCTAAAAATAAAACCCACGGAAATTTCCGTGGGTATAAAATTTATTACTGACCTTTAATAAATCAAATGGTAGTATAAAATTAGTAATTATAACCTAATTCTATAGCTTTAACGTTCTTTTCTAAAAGGTCTGCCTTTTTAGCAGGAACCATTTGGGCTAAACTGCTCTTAATTTGGTCAAGCGTTAAAACGGCAGTTTCTTTAATAACTTTACCTAAAATTATCATATTTGCAAGACCAGGAAGTTCGTTATCACTTGCAAGTTTAGTTGCAGGAATTCCAACCGTTTTAATATCGTCTCTTAAATCGTTTTTTGCTATCAAAGAACTGTCGAAAATAACGTACCCGTTAGGCTCGGTATCGTTATAAAACTTTTCAAGTGACGGCAAGTTCATAGCAATAAGAACGTTGGGTTTGTCAACGATAGGCGAACCGATTGGCGTATCAGAAAGTGTCACGCTACAGTTTGCAGTACCGCCACGCATTTCAGGGCCGTAAGAAGGCAACCAACTAACTTCCATACCTTGTTTTAACCCCGTGTAAGCCAATGCCTTACCCGTAAACAATACACCTTGTCCACCAAAACCTGCTATAAGGATTTTCGTAGTGTTAGCCATTTATTTTTCCTCCTTATACTTGTCTTTATAAACGCCAAGTGGATAATACGTTTCCATATTTTCATCAAGCCATTTAAGCGCGTCTTTTGGGTTTAAGCCCCAGTTTGTAGGACAAGTTGACAAAACTTCAATCAACGTAAAGCCTTTTCCTTCGATTTGATATTGGAAAGCTTTTTTGATTGCTTGTTTTGCTTTTTTGATGTTTTTAACGTTGTTGACCGCAACCCTTTCAAGATACGTTGCGCCGTCAATTTGCGAAAGCATTTCACAAACCTTAACGGGATATCCAACAACAGTCACGTCTCTTCCATAAGGTGAAGTTTGCGTCACTTGTTTAGGAAGCGTTGTTGGAGCCATTTGACCACCCGTCATACCGTAAATAGCGTTATTTACGAAAATAAGCGTTATATTTTCTCCCCTTGCCGCTGAGTGAACAGTTTCAGCCGTACCGATAGCAGCCAAGTCGCCGTCACCTTGATAGGTAAACACAACGTTATCGGGATTTGCGCGCTTTGCACCCGTTGCAACAGCTGGTGCTCTGCCGTGTGGTGCTTGAATCATATCGCAATTAAAATAATTATACGAAAAAACAGAACAACCTACAGATGCAATACCTACAGTTTTACCCGTCACGCCGAGTTCTTCTAAAACTTCAGCAACTAAACGGTGAATAATACCGTGTGTACAACCTGGGCAGTAATGCAATTCATTATCAGTTAAACCTTTGGTTTTTTCAAATACTACCATTGTTTTGCTTCTCCTTTATCAATTTCAACAAGTTTATTTACAACTTCGTCTGGGGTCATTATAACACCGCCCGTTCTACCATAGAAATAAACGGGTTTAGCACAGTCGATTGCAAGTTTAACGTCATCAACCATTTGACCCATATTGAGTTCTACTGATAAGAACGCCTTAACCTTTTGACTTGCCTTTTTAAGTGCATCTTTGGGGAACGGATATAAAGTGATAGGGCGAATCATACCAACTTTAATACCGAGTTTTCTTGCTTCCATAATGGCGTTTTTAGCCACACGAGAAGCAATACCGAACGAAACTACGCAATAATCAGCATCGTCCATCATAAATTCTTCATATAAAACTTCGTCACGTTCAATAATTTTATAACGCTCGTATCTATTGATATTCCATTCTTCAAGTTGGGTTGCATTGAGCGAAAGCGAATTTACAACGTTTCTGCCTTCGTGAGTAGAAGTTCCAGTCGTTGCCCAAGGCTTAGCGTATTCTTTAACTTCACCAAGTTCCAAACTAACGGGTTCCATCATTTGACCCATCGTTCCGTCAGCAAGAAGCATAGCTGGCATTCTATATTTATCAGCAAGGTCAAAACCCTTAAAAGTAAGGTCTACCATTTCTTGAATTGACGCAGGTGCTAAAACGATAAGTTTATAATCACCGTGTCCACCACCTTTAAGCGCTTGGAAATAATCTGATTGAGAGGGTTGAATACCACCCAAACCAGGACCACCACGTTGAACGTTTACGATTAAAGCGGGCAATTCGCTACCAGCAAGGTAAGAAATTCCTTCGCTCTTTAACGAAATCCCTGGGCTTGACGAGCTTGTCATAACCCTTTTACCGCAAGCGGCAACGCCCAAAACCATATTGATTGCGGCAACTTCTGATTCTGCTTGTAAAAACGTTCCGCCGATTTTTGGCATACGTTTTGCCATATATGCAGCAACTTCAGTTTGCGGAGTTATGGGATAGCCGAAATAATATTTACAACCTGCCATTATAGCCGCTTCCGCAAGTGCTTCATTACCTTTCATTAACACTTTTTCTGCCATAATACACCTCTATTTTTCCACCGTGATAACCGAATCAGGACACATAGTAGCACAAAAAGCGCAACCTATACATTTATCTTGGTCGGTTATTTCTGCCGGGTGATAACCTTTTACGTTAATTTTTTCCTTCGAAAGAGCAATAATTTGTTTTGGGCAAACGGTTTCGCACAAACCGCAACCTTTACAACGCTCTTCATTAAAAGTGACTTTTGCCATGTTTTCTCCTTTATAACCAATCACCGTATTTAATTGGGTCAATGGTTAATATATCTTTTAATTTTTTCAATTTATCTCCCATCAAATCACGTCTAACCGACGAAAATTTAACAGGTAAATTAGTTTTTTTGGACAACTCTAAAGTAAACTGATATCCACTTAAAATGTCTTCCGCAGTTGTTTCAATCCCTAAGTTTGCGTTATTGACTATTCCCGTAAACTTAAGTTTTCCCGTTTGTTCTATTTCTGCCATTATTTCAAGTGCGCCGTCAATAGTCCTCGTTTCTGGGCGAAAGCAATTGACAACCCAAAGCACGTCGTAGTCGTTTTCTTCGATTATCTTGTCTCTAAACCTACCGAGAGCAAGCGCGCCCCTATCGTCGCCACCGATATCTGCAACAGCATATCTAGATTTATCGTCAACCATTTTATAAGATTTTGCATTCATTGCAGGAATATCAACGTTTGTTTCGGCAAATGGCGAAACGACTAATTCAACGCCGTTTTTATCTAAAACTTCAAGCGCGTCAACAGTCCTAAAATACGGGTTTACTATATCAAGGTCGTAAATGCTTACGGGTTTTCCTAATTTAGCAAGTGCAAGCGCGTAATTGACCGCAGTAAACGTCTTTCCACTTCCGTAATGCCCCATAAAAACGGTTATACGTTTATCGAACATTATTTTTCTACCTTATAGCACCAACCGCGAGCATCTTCTCTCTTGCCCCATTGAATACCAGTTAATTCGTCGTAAAGTTTTTGAGTGAGTTCGCCAATTTGGTTATTTGAAACAACGTGGTCTTTATCTTTATAGAAAAGGTGACCAATTGGAGAAATAACTGCTGCGGTACCCGTGCCCCATGCTTCTTCGAGTGTGCCGTTTTCAGCACTTTCAATAAGTTCGTCAACAGAAATTAGCCTTTCACTAACTTTATAACCCCATTCTTTAAGAATTTGAATGCTTGATTTTCTAGTAATGCCTGGAAGAACTGACCCCGTAAGTTTAGGTGTGACGATTTCTCCGTTAATCTTAAACATAACGTTCATTGCGCCAACTTCTTCGATATATTTTCTTTCAACACCGTCAAGCCACAAAACTTGTGAAAAACCTTTTTCTGCGGCGCGTTTACCTGCTCTTAAAGATGCAGCGTAGTTTCCACCACATTTTGCATATCCCGTTCCACCGCGAACAGCCCTAACGTCTTCACTTTCAATACTAATTTTAACGGGATTAAGACCTTCTTTATAATAACTGCCAACAGGCGATAAAATTATAACGAAAGTTGCGTTATGAACTGCGTGCACCCCTAACGATTCGTCGTTTCCGAACATAAACGGACGGATATAAAGCGAAGTGCCGGGTTGGTCTGGAATCCACTCGTAATCAAGATTGATAAGTTCAGTTAATGCTCTTAAAGTAAATTCTTCGTCAAGCGTTGGAAGGCAAAGTCTTTCAGCAGAATCGTTCATTCTCTTAACGTTTTCAATCGGACGGAACATTTGATAGCCGTCAGCCGTTTTATATG
>SVHO01000044.1 GCA_015055725.1 Clostridiales bacterium
TTAACTCTTATAGTTATACAATCATTACAGCACATTTAATCAAATAAATTCCAATTTGTCGAGTTGATATTCTTTGTGGAAAATTTTTCAAAAGTGTAGCACACTATACTTTGTAAACAAAGTAGCGTGTTTTTGTAGAACAAAAAAGTAAAGGATAGCAAAATTTTTTGCTATCCTTTTATAGTTCCTAAAAAATCCCTAAGGGAAACGCCCATAACGGCAATCTTTTTCTTTTTTTTGTTTTGGCGGTAAATAATTTGTTTGTTAAAATTCTTGAAATATGCCGTTTAATATGTTATAATTTATAAGTATTATTTTAAATATATACTAACAAGAAGGTGTTAACTATGGAAAGAACGCAATTAAAAAGTATTTTTACAGATGCTAAACAATTTGGCGGGGCAACCGTGACCGTTTGCGGATGGGCACGCACGATAAGGGATTCTAAATCTTTTGGATTTATTGAACTTAACGACGGTTCGTATTTTAAAAACTGCCAAATAGTTTTTGATAGAAACAAAGTTGGCAATTATGATGAAATTGCTAAACAAAACGTTGGCGCTTGCCTTAAAGTTGTCGGCACGCTTATTCTAACCCCTGAAAATAAGCAACCGTTTGAAATCAATGCAGACAGCATTGAAGTTTTGGGCACTTCAACGCCAGACTTTCCTTTACAAAAGAAAAGGCATACGCTTGAATTCTTGCGCACAATGCCACATCTTCGCCCAAGAACTAACACTTTTAACGCGGTTTTTAAAATAAGAAGTGAAGCGGCTTTCGCTATTCACAGTTTCTTTAACGAACGTGGGTTCGTTTACGTACATACCCCTATTATCACGGGTAGTGACTGTGAAGGTGCAGGCGCAATGTTCCAAGTGACCACGCTTGACCTTGATAACGTTCCAATGGATAACGGCGCGGTTGATTATGCTAAGGACTTTTTTGGTAAAAAGGCTAGTATGACCGTTTCTGGTCAACTTGACGTTGAGAATTTTGCTATGGCTTATTCAAACGTTTACACTTTTGGACCAACATTTAGGGCGGAACACTCTAATACCGTTCGCCACGCGGCAGAATTTTGGATGATTGAGCCCGAACTTGCGTTTGCCGATTTATCAGACGATATGGATTGTGCCGAAGCAATGGTTAAATACGTTATCGGCAGAGTTATGCAAACTTGTGCTGAAGAAATCAACTTCCTTAACAATTTTGTGGACAAAGGGTTGATTGAAAGGCTTAACAACGTTAAGGATAGCGAATTTAAACGCCTAACCTATACCGAAGCGATTGAAATTTTAGAAAAGGTTAAAGATAGATTTGAAGCACCCGTATATTGGGGGTGTGATTTACAAAGCGAACACGAAAGGTATATCACCGAAGAAGTGTTCAAAAAACCCGTATTCTTAACCGATTATCCCAAGGAAATAAAGGCTTTCTATATGAGACTTAACGACGATGGAAAAACAGTTGCCGCATCAGACCTTTTAGTTCCTGGTATAGGCGAACTCGTTGGGGGCAGTCAACGTGAAGAAAGAATTGAAGTTTTAGAAAAACGTATGGCCGAATGCGGACTTAATAAAGACGATTATAAGTCTTATTTAGACCTTCGTAAGTATGGTGGCGTTATCCACTCAGGTTTTGGATTAGGCTTTGAAAGAATGATTATGTATTTAACGGGTATCTCTAATATTCGTGACGTGTTGCCTTTCCCAAGAACTGTTGGCACGCTTGAAAACTAAGGAGAAAGTTATGAAGATTTTAATAGATGCGTTTGGTGGAGATAATTCCCCTGGGCAAATTATACAAGGCGCGATTGACGCTGTTAACGAAAAACAAGGGTTTACGGCAGTTTTAGTCGGCAAAGAAGACATAATTAAACAAAACCTTGAAAGTTTAACTTTTGATAAAAGCAGAGTTGAAATTTTAAATGCTAAAGACGTTATTACTTGCGAAGAAGAACCAACCGTTGCTATAAGAAGAAAACCGGATAGTTCTATTTGCGTTGCTTTTAAAGAACTCAAAGAAAACCCAGAAGCATCTGCTTTTGTTTCGGCAGGCTCAACGGGTGCTGTTTTGGTTGGTGCAACACTTAAACTCGGCAGAATTAAGGGGGTAAATCGCCCTGCGCTTTGCCCACTTTTACCAACTCTTACCGATAAGCAAGTTTTTCTTTGCGATTCGGGCGCAAACGCTGATTGCAAGCCTATAAACCTTATTCAGTTTGCGCTTATGGCGTCTGCTTATGCAGAGGCTATGGGGGTTAAAAATCCCAAAGTTGCACTTCTTTCAAACGGAACGGAAGATGAAAAGGGAAATATGCTCAATCACGAAGTTTTCCCCGTGCTTAAAGCGATGAAAGGTATTAATTTTATCGGCAATATCGAAGCGCGTGACCTTATTAGTGGCGAGCAAGACGTCGTTGTGTGCGACGGGTTTAGTGGAAACGTTGCGCTTAAATCTTTAGAAGGTGGAATTTCTTGTATGCTAACCGCCCTTAAAGATGGAATATACTCGTCACTTTCGGGTAAAATCGGTGGAATGTTTTTAAAGAAAACCTTTTCAAACTTAAAGAAAAAACTTGATTACAATAATAAGGGCGGTGCTTTATTCCTTGGCGTAAACAAGCCTGTAATTAAAGCGCACGGCTCATCTAAGAGTTTGGCATTTAAAAACGCCGTTTTACAAGCGGTTGAATACGCTCAGTTTAATATCTCGGATAGAATTATCGCTAAACTTGAAAGCGCAACCGAAATAGGGGAACAAAACGTATGATTTTCGATATTGACGGATGCGAAGAAAAGATAGGGTATTCTTTTAAAGATAAAATGTTGCTCCGTCAATGTTTTACGCATTCTTCCTACGCCTATGAACACGGCGTTTTAAACAATGAATTGTTAGAGTTTTTCGGCGATTCTATTATGGAATTCGTGGTCACTGAGTATCTTTACAAGCATGCACGTGGGGACGAAGGGAAAATGACCAAAATTCGCGCCGAATTAGTTTCTAAAACCCCGCTTTTAAATATCGTTAAAAAAATGGGTTTAAACGAATTCGTTTTGCTTGGCAACGGGCTTGAAAAATATTTAAATCAAGACGAAAAATTGTTTTCAAGCGTTTACGAGGCGCTTTGTGCAGGGATTTATATTGACGGCGGAATAACTGCCGTTAAGAAATTTATAACCAACACGCTTATTGTCGATTACGAGTTAAAGCAGGCAAAAAAACCCAAAGATAAAAAGAAGTGTGACGCTAAAAACGAATTGCAAGAATACGTGCAAAAAAACAAGTTGGGCACAATCACTTACGAATTGCTTTGGAAAAAAGGGCCAGACCATATGCCTGAATTTAGGGTGGCAGTTTTGCTTAACGGTTCAAGACTTGCAGAAGGAACGGGGCAAAGCAAAAAATTAGCGCAAGCAAATTCAGCCCAAACGGCACTTAAAAAAATAAAAAAACAGGGTGGTAATGACAAGTGAATTTCGAAAAAGTAGAAATTTACGGATTTAAATCGTTTGCCGATAAGGCAGAGATAAAGTTCGGGAACGGAATAACGGGTATAGTTGGACCTAACGGTTGCGGAAAGAGCAACGTTGCCGACGCTATTCGTTGGGTTTTAGGTGAACAATCTGCAAAATCTTTGCGTGGTTCAAGCATGCAAGACGTTATTTTTAGTGGAACACAGGGAAGAAAATCGCTTTCTTATTGTGAAGTTTCACTATACTTTGACAACTCAAACAGAATGTTCAGCATTGACTATAACGAACTTATAATCACGCGTAAACTTTTCCGTAGCGGTGAAAGTGAATATTACATAAATAAGCAACCTGCAAGACTTCGCGATATAGTTGACCTTTTGCACGAGTGTGGTATCGGTAAAGAAGGCTATACTATTATCGGGCAAGGTAAGGTTGAAGAAATTATGTCCGCAAAGCCTGAAGACCGCCGTCTTATTTTTGAAGAAGCAACGGGTATTGCAAAATTTAAAACGCGCAAAAACGAATCTGAAAGAAAGTTAGAGCGCACGCATGAAAATCTTATCCGTTATATTGATATTTTAACTGAAATTGAAAATCAGTTAGGGCCGTTAGAAAGGCAAGCGGAAAAAGCCAAAGAGTTCAACGAACTTTCTGCGCAACTTAAATTTCACGAACTCAATACTTATATTGCTAAAGTTGACGGCGTTGAAAGCGCAAAAGGCAAAATTTATACTCGGATTAAAGGTCTTGACGAAGCGTCGGCTCTTCGCAACGAAGAACTTTCAAAAGCACAAGCCGAATACGACAAGATTTTTTCTGATATAAGCGAAGCAGACGTTAGACTTAAAAATCTTAACGACGAATTGTTGCTTAAACGCGTTGGCATGGAAAAAGCGTCTGGCGCAAAGCAACTTTACGAGCAAAAGATTTCTTATCTTAAAAGCCAAATTGAGCGCGCAGAAAATGAAATTAAAAGCAATATCGCACTTCTTAGCGATTGCAACGCTTCACTTGAAAATAACCGCTCTTCGTTGAAAGATTATAATGAACAACTCAAAACGCTACAAGACAAGGCGGATAAATTGAGCAAACGCCTTTTATCCGTTTCAGAAAAGATTGCACTTGGCGAAGAACTTGCAGATGCTAACCGCAAAAAGATAATTGAGTCTATAGAGTCGCTTTCTGATATCAAGATGAATAAGGGCGCAATGTCTATTGAAAAGAGCAACCTTATTTCAAAACTTGATGAACTTATGCAAAAAGTTGACGGCTATTCGGTTAAGAGAGACGGGCTTTTTAATGACAAAGAGCGCGCGGATAACTCTATTAACGAACTTGACCGCGCTGTTTTCGACCTTAAAAACCAAATTGAAGAAAAAGAAAACGAAGTTAGAAACTGCAACGAAGAAGTTGCCAAAGTTGACAATTCAATTTATTCGCTTAACTCTATCGTGACAACTTTGGTCACCAAAGATAATTTCTATAAAGCGCTTAAAGATAATTACGAAGGATATGCGCCCGCAGTTAAAAATTTATTAAACAAATCAAAAGAAAACGGCGAGTTAAAACGCCGTATTAAAGGTGTCGTTGCCGAACTTATTAAAAGCGACAAAAAGTTTGACGTTGCGTTAGAAACGGCACTTGCTGCGTCGGCTCAAAATATCGTGACGGCAACGCCTGACGACGCGAGATATTTAATCGAATACTTAAAACAAAACAAACTCGGCAGAATAACTTTCTTGCCCGTTAGTTCTGTTAAACCGCGTGAACAAAGCGCACAAGTGACGCTTGCTCTTAAAGAGACGGGCGTTTTGGGTGTCGCAAACAAACTTGTTAAATATGACGCGCAATTTGAAAACGTTATTTCAAACCTTTTGGGAAACACCCTTATCATAGACACGCTTGCAAACGCAACTAAGATTGCGGATAAATATCGTTTTGCGTTTAAGATGGTGACGCTCGACGGTGACGTGTTTACCACGCAAGGCGCAATGACGGGTGGTTCAAGGCGCGTTGACACGGTTGGACTTTTATCAAGTGACCGCAGAATTGAAGACAACGCTTTAGAACTTAGCAAAAAGCGCGAAGAAATGAGCAGTCTTAAAACTGAAAAAACCCAACTTGAAACTAAACGTGATAAAGCACTTAGCGAACTTACAATGCTTAACGACCTTTATAACGAAAAGCGACAACAAATTTTGGTTGAACGCGAAAAACAAGCGGTTGCAGAAAGTGCGCTTAGTGAAATTGGTAGAGAAATTGAAAGCGCAACCGACTTGGTTGACGAAGTTAAGGCGCGCATTAGTAAACTTGACGCTGATTACGAAGCCGTTCAAAGCGGTGGCAAAAAACTTGAAGAAGATAAATTAAGCGCGTCACAAACGGCTGATAAACATCAAGCTGAATACGACGCGTTGAGAAAAGAGCGTGACCGTATTGCTGAAGAAAGCACCGAGCTTCAAGTTCGCATAACTCAATTAAGGGCAAATATTGATAGCCTTAACGCTGAAAATCAAAGGCTTTTAAGCGTGGTTAGCGAAACGGAAAAGGCTAACGAAGACCTTAAAAAGAGCAACGAAGGGGCAGAAGGCATAATTGAAGAATTACGCCGTGACCAAGAAAAAGTTGCGCTTACTAAAGAAGAGCAAGATTACGTTAACGGTATACGTGATAAAATTGAAAACATTGAAAATTATAAAGGCGAACTTCGTGACCGCTTAAATAAAAACGACGAAAAGAAACACTTGCTTTCTACCGAGATTTCAGACCTTTCTGAGAAAAAACACGCCGAAGAAATTGCGCTTGCAAAAATTGATAGTGATTTAGAGTATTTACAACAAAGCATTTGGGAAGACTATCAAGAGACGTATGAAACAGCCGTTAAACAACGCGCAGAAAATTACGATGCTATAAGCGGGGAAGCCGAAATTAACCGCATAAGAAAGAAACGTTCGTCTTTAGGGGCGATTAACGCAACGGCTATTGACGATTGCAAGGCACTTAAAGAGCGTTATGAAGAAATGACTACGCAAAAAGAAGACCTTGAAAAAGCCGAAAGCGACTTAAAAGAAGCAATCGATAAAATCAAGGCTGAAATGCTTACGCAGTTTGACGAAGGGTTCACTAAAATCAACGAAAACTTCCAAAGAATATTTAAAGAACTTTTCGGTGGTGGTAGAGCAATGCTTCAAATGGACTATTCCGAAGTTGACGATAAACTTGAAGCAGGCGTTGAAATCGTTGCTGAACCACCTGGAAAGAAATTGCAAAAACTTTCGCTTCTTTCAGGTGGCGAAAAGGCGCTTACTGCAATAGCGATTTTGTTCTCAATTTTAAAACTTCGTCCAATGCCTTTCTGCGTGCTTGACGAAATTGAAGCGGCACTTGACGAAGCCAACGTTGACAGGTTTGCAAGATATTTGCAAAAATTCAGCGAAGAAACGCAATTTATCGTTATAACCCACAGAAAACCCACTATGGAAATGGCAGACGCGTTGTTCGGCGTGACTATGCAAGAAAAAGGCGTTTCGAAAACCGTTTCGGTTAAACTTTCTGACGTTGCAGATATCACGGGTGACGCAACCTTGGCGTAAATAACTTTTAAAGGACTAACCAATGGGATTATTTAGTAAAATAAAAGCAGTTCTCTCTAAAACGCGTGACGGCTTGGCAAAAAAACTCAACGAACTTTTTGCAAAAAACAAGCTTGGCGAAGAGTTTTATGAAGAACTTGAAGACATACTTATTTCGGCAGACGTTTCCGTTAAAACTACTATGGAAATCGTTGACGAAATACGTGACGTTGCTATAAAAGAAAAATGTAAAGATAAAGATTACGTTATAAACTTGCTTAAAAACGAACTGTTTGAAACGCTTAATTATGCAGATGCGCTTAACGTTAAAGCCCCTGCAGTTATAATGGTTGTTGGGGTTAACGGCGTTGGCAAAACCACAACGATAGGTAAACTTGCAAACAAGTTCGTTAAAGAAAAAAAGAGCGTGACTATTGCCGCGGGTGACACTTTCCGTGCCGCCGCTTCAGACCAACTTTCCGTTTGGGCGGATAGGGCAAAGGTTAGAATTATCAAACACTCGGAGGGGGCTGACGCGTCCGCAGTTGTGTTTGACGCTATTGAATCGGCAAAGGCTAAAAAAACCGACGTTTTGATTATAGACACGGCAGGGAGATTGCACGTTAAAGCAAACCTTATGGAAGAGCTTAAAAAGATGGATAGGGTGGTTAAGCG
>SVHO01000045.1 GCA_015055725.1 Clostridiales bacterium
GTAGTCCAGTTATGCATCTTCAAGCAGAATTCAACGATTTCTTTCTTTTCGCCTTCTGCTTTACCCATAAATACGGGCAAGCCGATTGCAGGTGAATAACCGTCGATTTTTGCAGAAAGGTTAAGTTGAACGATATCGTTCTTACCAATTACCTTATAGGTTGAACGGCTGATTGCGTGACGGGTTGAAGATTCGCTAAATACGTACATAGGAAGACCTTCGTATTCTGCGCCGTTTTCATAAATAACTCTTTGTGCAACACCAACCATTTGAAGTTCAGTCACACCAGGTTTTAAAGCCTTAACAACTTCGTCAGTTGCAAGTTCAACGATTCTGAAACCTTCACGGATACAAGCGAGTTCGTTTTCAGACTTGATAGAACGAAGAGCAACCATAATGTCACTGCAAACAGAAATTTCTGCTTTTGGGAAAGTGTCTTTTAAGCCTTCCATAATGGGAAGAGTGCATTCTACGTAGCTACCTAAACCGATTTTAAGGTTTTCGCCCGTTGCGCCAACGTAATCAAAAGCCATCTTAAAGGTATCGGGAACGAGTTCGGGATATGCAGGGTCTGCAGATTCACGGAATTCTTTAAGAACCATAACTTTATCAATTTTACCAAAGTCTTTAGCAAAGATTGCAGATTCTGGTCCAACCAAAAGAACTGCTTTACCACTTGCGCCGATTAAAACGCCTGCTCTTTCAAACAACGGCCAAAAGCCTGAAAAATATCTTGCGTTTGCATAGTCGCTTTCAGTTGAAACAACGAGCATAGCGTCAAGCCCTTTTTCAGCAACTAATTTAGCTGCTTTTGCAATTCTTTCTTGATACTCATAATCTGGGATACAAATTCTTGTCATAACAACATCTCCTTAAAAATATATTTTTCTTTAATTATATAATAACTTAAGCAATTTGTATTTACAAAATCGTCAATTATTTTTGCACAATCGTAAATTTTTTTATTGACAAATAACAACTTTTAGCGGTATAATTTAGTTATGGAATACGTATTGAAAAAACTTGATGATTCGGTGCGCGTCACAGGGATTGCAAACGTGCATTTTTTTGAGTTTCCGCAAAACTTTTATACTAAAGTTGAAAAACACCCTTTTTACGAGTTAGTTTACGTTTCAAGTGGTTCGCTAACGGTGGTTAGTGACGATTATAACGGCAAACTCGAAAAAAATCGCCTTATTATTCACCGTGCAGGCGAAAACCACTCTCTTAAATGCACGAGCGGACATAACCCAACGGTTATAGTTATAGGGTTTACGTGTACGGGCAGTAATCTAAATAGATTTTCATTTTCCCCCGTTTTACTTGACGATGCACAAATTAAAAAGCTTGCCGAAATAGTTATTGAAGGGCGCAACGTTTTTGCTCCCCCTTACGACGTGCCAAAATACGATATGAAGAAAAAGAAAAACCCACCTTTTGGCGCAGAGCAAATGCTTAAAAACCTTTTGGAATATTTTATTATTGGGCTTTTAAGGAAAAACGACTTAAATATCGGAACGCTTGTGGAAGAAGAACTTTCGTCTATTTCCCCAGTTAACGCCAACGAAATAGTTGCTTACATTGACGATAACTTTAAAGAACGCATAACGCTTGACGAACTAGCCTTTTTGTTTAGAACAAACCGTTCAACTCTATGTAAAGTTTTTAAGAGTAGCACGGGCAAAACCATTTCCGAATACGTTAGCGATAAAAAACTTGCCGTCGCTAAAAATAAAATTGAAAACACTGATAAAACTCTAACAGAAATTGCTGAAAGCCTTAACTTTGAAAGCATACATTACTTTACTAGATTTTTTAAAAAGCGTTTAGGCATAACGCCAAGTGAATATAGAAATAAATATAAAAAATAAAAGCACTGTTTTCAGTGCTTTTTTTATTTTATATAATTATAAATTTGGTTCGTATTCGGCAATATAAGGCAAGTTTCTAAAATATTCAGCGCAGTCAAGCCCATAACCTATAACGAAATAATCGGGAATAGTAAATAGCGACATATCCGCCTTAAAATCAACTAATCTCCTTTCGGGTTTATCTAAAAGAGTGATAACCTTAAGCGATAATGGATTGCGTTCTTTAAGCATATCGCAAATAACTTTAAGAGTTCTACCCGTGTCAATGATATCTTCAACGATAATCACGTGATATTTGCTTAAATCTTGCGAAACGTCCATTGTGACAGTCACTTTACCCGAAGATTCCGTACCTGCAAAATAACTCTTAGCACACATAAACGCAAGTTCACAAGGAACGGTTATTTCACGGCACAAGTCTGCCATAAACACGAACGCACCGTTTAAGATGCTAACCAATAATATAGGTCTACCATCATAAGAATCGCTTATCTTTTTGCCTGCTTCTTTAATCGCTTGCTTAATTTCATCTTCAGTTATAACAACTCTTTTAATTCTGCGTTTATATTCTTCGAACGTCATAAAAAACTTTTCCTTTGTATCTATTTTAATGATTATAACATAAATTTAATTTAATAACAATAAAAATTAAAATTTAATATTATATTATTTTATTTATCTTTTATACCAGTAATATTCCATATAGGTTTGTTTTATAAGTGTTGCACTCTGATTGTTTTTTTCAAGGTCTATTGCTATCCCCCCAGAACTATTATTAAAAGCTAAAACACTATCCGTTATATACCAGCCAACATTATCTGTAAATATAAATTCATCAATTAACCAAGCATATGCAAAAGCGTAATTCCCTATTTTTTTTACTCCTATTCCGAGCGTGACGCTTAAAAGTTTATCACAGCCACGAAACGCACTATCACCAATATACTCAACACTATCGCCTATAATTAACCGTTCTAAAAAGTCACAATTTTTAAACGCATGCGCTTCTATAACTTTTACCTGTCCGCCAATATTTAAAGACGTAAATGCACACCCTAAAAAAGCGTATTTAGCAATTTCTACAACACTATACGGAATTTTCGCATTGTTTAAACTACCGCATCCGCTAAAAGTGTAAGGATTAATTTTCTTTATACTCTCACTTAAAATTATGCTTTCAAGAGATAAGCAATCTTGGAACGCACTATCACCTATATACTCAACACTATTTGGTATTTCAATATTTTGTAAGTTGCTTTGCCCCGCAAATACACCCTGATAAATAACTTTTGCGTTGCGATCAATTTGATAGGTAGGTTTGCCTGAATCTTCAACGCCCATTACAGCTAAATAAGGATTCTCTATATTCCCCAAATATTTCAAACCGCCATTTTCGTTATATTGTAAATAATCACAATTGGCAAAAGCATTTAGATGTATTTCCTTAATTGAGCTTGGCAATAAAATCGTTTTAATATTTGAATTTTTGAATGCGTTTTCTGCTATTATAGATACTGGCAAATTTTCAAACGTTTCTGCAATTTTTATATTATCTTGGTTGCCTACATATCCAAGTACTCTTGCACAATCCAAATCAGTATCCACATCGTAAATAACGCCGTCCGTTTCAACTAAAGGCACTCCGCAAACTGAACAACAACCAGAAGAATCAAGTATATGTTCACCACAATTTTCAACTTCTCCACAATCGCAAAGATATTCTTTCCAATGGTGTGTATTTGAAAATTTCCACGCACTAAAAGTATGCTCGTGTTTGTTGCAAGCAACAAAACAACACGTGCATATACTTAAAACAAGGGATATAATTAAAATTTTAATAATTAATACTTTCTTCACCCATTTTATTATAACAAAAATAGTTTTTTTTATCAATTAAAATATATAAAAAGATACGGTTGAAAACCGTATCTTTCGTCATACAAATCAAAATCAAATCAATTATCGCCCTTGCAAGCCTTAATAAATCCTATAAACTGAACTATATAATATAAAACCATTGCAACGGTTAAACTAAATCCGTAAATCAACAAATAAATAAAGCCTGAAAAGAGCATAACGAATAAAATCATCACGAATAACGGCAATCCGCAAGTATCTTGTCCATAACTATATTTATCGTCTCTAAACCACTCTACCCACGTTTCGCTATCCCCTTGCGCTGCAACGCTAACCAAAACGATAGACGTGCCTATCCCCATAACTAAAGGAATAATGCCTAATCCGTTTAATATGGTCATAATAGGTCCTGCATTTTCAGTAAAACTCTCTAAGTGTTTAACTAATTCTGGTGGCAAAAGCCCTATACCAACGCCCAACACCGTTGCTATAATTATTCTACCCGCTTTTGGAATATCTCTATCTGGGCTTAACAGCCACGCAAGAAACCTAACCAAAACTGTTCCGCCAACTAAAAGAACAAAAAACATATTTTTCTCCTATAATTTTTATTAGATATCTAAATAAGTCTAGAGATTAACTTTCTTTAAGTTTTGAAATAAGCCTTTTTAGATAACCTTTAGAATTTACCTTCCCATCAATTATATCTTGCTCGGTGAACTTTGCCAATAAAATTTCTCCGTCGCTTCGCCTCTCTCTATCGTAAACAACGTAAATATACCCTTTGTTTTCTTGCACGTCTGGATATGAAACGTTTATTCTTTCATCTAACAATAGTTTACCTTTCCACGTTTCACCGCCATCTTCTGATAAAAACGCCGTCAATTTAGTTCTTTCGTTAGGATTGTTGGGGTTATCCCCTTTTTGATGAGCAACCAAAAGAATATTCCCTGATGACAATCTGCCTATAAAAAACCTTGTGTCAGGACAAAAATAACCGCTATCTAAAACGGGTGACCAGTTATATCCGCCGTCGGTTGAAAGGCTTTTGCCTATGCCGTAATTCACACGAATAAAACACTCTAAGCCATCTTCAGTTTGTAAAAACATATGCTCATCAAAACTGCGTTCTTTTGGCAATGCCCCGCCACGCTTTTCAAACGTTTTTCCGTTATCTTTGCTAACAAATAAAAATGCTTTTCTTTCAATATCTCTTTGGTCTAAACGCGCGTAAATCTCTTTCAATTTTTCACTTGAATTCATTGCGCCCTTTCCCCACACGGAAACAGGCAAGCACCAATCACCATTATTTAACACGGTGGGTTTATTTAGCATAACTTCTCCAGCAATTTCCCTCTCATCAGAAAAACAAAGTCTATCCGCATCGGGATTATTACAAACCGAAGCATAAACTTTTTGATTTGGGGAAACCGAATAAAAAAACCACAATCTATTTTCTGGGTCTATCCACACGCACGGGTCAAACGCGCGTGCATTATCACCAAAATATGCAACTGCAACGGGTGTTGAAAAAGTTTCACCATCGTCATCACTGATTAAAAGCACGCAATAATTACCTAAATCTTCTGTTGTAGAGCCACTGTAAAAACAAGTAAATATACGCCCTTTTTGAGTCACGGCAACTGATGGTATGCCTTGCCAAACGCGCTCTTTAATTGAATATTTTTTTAATTCATTTTTGTCTAATATTAACATAATTTACCTTTATTAAAGTATATCATAGACGCTACTTAGAGTCAATTTATATTAATATAAAAATCTTTTCTGATTCAAACACATCGTTTTAAGTTTATTAAACACATTATATCGTGTCTTAATTTATTTGTAAGCCAAATTTAAATGTGTTTTTAGTCTTTTAGATAAACTATTTAAGATTTTGTTAAAATAAATTAGGATTCGCCGAATAATACTGAATAGTAAAATCGTGCAATTCTTCGCCAAAAGTTTTTGCGTTTTCCATATCAAATTTTCCTTGTACTTCAGATAATATAGTTTGATAATAGTCTGAATTATTGTTAAGTTTGTATAATTTATTGTTCTTAAATATAAAATAAAAAACAGTATTGTTAAAGTATAATTTCAACACAAAATTGTTTAAGGCAGATTTTTCAAAATCATAGTTAATTTCATAACTTATATACACAGCAGAGGACATTTGATCACAAAAAATATTTGAATATATTATGTTTTTTTCTTGATCATAATCCATATCAAATCTGATTAAATAGTTTATTTCTGGAGTATAGCCATCCTTGACTCCTTCGTTAAAAATTTTTGATTCAACTTGCCCGTCAGTTAAAACAAAACTTTCAGTATTACAAATATTTCTTAAAAAACCTATAAGCCAAACAGAAGCAACAATAACATTGAGCTCATCGTCAACAAGAGAAAAATCGCTTTCTGTTATTGAAAATCCTGTTACATTTGATAAATTAAGCAAATAATTTTTGTTTGCTTCAACAACCTCGTTAAATGCTTCTGCATAATCTTCTTTTGTAAGAACAATGGTTGTTGGATTATTATTTAAAGATTTTTTGCAAGCAAAACATAAACTTGATGATAAAACAATTAGTAAGGAAAGCAAAAAGATAAATATTTTTTTCATATATACCTCCAAAATTTAATATTAATTAGTCTATCAGAATTCCTCTTAAGTGTCAATATAAAATCAATTTTTAGCATTGTTTAAAAAATAATTTTAATATAGAGTGACATAAAAAGACACGCCATAGGTATCAACCTTAAAACGACGTGTCTAACTATTTTTTTGTTATTTTGGGTTGTTTTAACTTTATTTTATTAAAATTATAAACCTTGATTTTATCAGCAAATTACTAGTTATTTATTTAATGCTTCTTGAACTGCAACTGCGCAAGCAACGGTCATACCAACCATTGGGTTATTGCCAGCACCGATGAGGCCCATCATTTCTACGTGAGCGGGAACTGAAGATGAACCAGCAAATTGTGCGTCACTGTGCATACGACCCATAGTGTCGGTCATGCCGTATGATGCAGGACCTGCAGCCATGTTGTCTGGGTGAAGCGTTCTACCCGTACCACCACCTGATGCAACTGAGAAATAACTCTTGCCGTTTTCAATAGCCCATTTTTTATAAGTTCCAGCAACGGGGTGTTGGAAACGAGTTGGGTTGGTTGAGTTTCCGGTGATAGAAACGCCAACGTTTTCAAGAATCATAATAGCAACGCCTTCAGGAACGCTATCAGAACCATAACATTTAACGTTTGCTCTTGCGCCCTTGGAGAAGGGTTTTTCATAAATCACGTCAACTTGTTCAGTTGCGGGATTAAATTTGGTTTCAACGTAAGTAAAGCCGTTAATTCTTGAAATGATATAAGCTGCGTCTTTACCCAAACCGTTAAGGATAACTCTTAAAGGTTTAACCCTAACTTTGTTTGCGTTAAGTGCAATTTTGATTGCGCCTTCTGCAGCGGCAAAAGATTCGTGACCTGCTAAGAAACAGAAGCATTCAGTTTCTTCAGAAAGAAGCATTTTACCGAGATTGCCGTGGCCTAAACCAACTTTTCTGTTTTCAGCAACAGAGCCTGGAATACAGAAAGATTGTAAACCGATACCGATATTTGCAGCAGCGGTTGCAGCAGATTTATCACCGGTTTTTTCAGCCGCTTTCAATGCGATTGCACTGCCAACGGTATAAGCCCATTTTGCGTTTTCAAAGCAGATGGGTTGA
>SVHO01000046.1 GCA_015055725.1 Clostridiales bacterium
CAAATTATGGCACGATTACTAAGGGCGTTTATATGCTTGCAAATGATATTGACTGTTCAACTGGCTTTACCTTTGATAACTCATCTTGGAACTATTTTGAAGGCGTGCTTGATGGTAGAGGACACAGCATTTCTAATCTTAACGTTAGCGGAACTGAAGATAAACCTGGTAACGGTTTGTTCAGTGCAACCAGCATTTACACGGCAATTCAAAATATTGCATTTATCAACGTAACCGCAAATTACGGTTCAGTTTTCCAAGGTAATATGTATGATTATTCTGCAAGTGCAAACACTTCTTATCCTACCTATTATATGACTCATAGTGATTCAACAAACACGATTGTTGGAACTAACGGTTCATCTGGTTTAGGTTCAATCTATTATCGCAGACAACTTGTTGACGATTCTGACACAACCACAACAATTGGTCAATTATTAAAAGCAGGCACGCGTGGACATAACGCATGGAAAGGGCAAGGTGGTTATTTCTCTAACGTTTACGTTCAAGTTAACCCCGCAACAACACGTTTGATGGGTGTTCTTTCAAGAAATATGGTTAACAACATTAACACGGTTAGGGCATATAATATGGTTATTGAATATAAGCCCACAACGCTTTATGATTCTGAAGACGGAACCGTTCAAGGTGCTTTGCCTTATGGTTATGATTATACTAACGGTGTATACGGCGTTCTCTTCGGTGGTGCTTATGAAAAATCACCACACAGTGGCGTTGAATATGAATCTGGCGATATTAGTGCTATGACGTTCTTTACACCTGATGCAACCGTAGAAGCGGTAACAAGGACTTCACAAACAAAAGGCGCGCTTTTATTCCATTGCTTAAAGACTAACGCAACAAGCTATCATCAAGGTCGTGTTGACCACTCAACTAAGGTTTACGTTATTTCAACAGTTGGCTTAGTTGGCTCTGCAAAAGGTTCAATCTTAGGCACTAACGAAACTGCAACGGAAGCTAATCCTTATGCCTTTGTTGCAGACGTAAGCTATTTGTGGAACTGGAACAGTGTTTACACAAGGTTAGAACGTTATGATGACTACACCGCTGTTTCAGGCAAGACAAATGAGTTGCATTTGACGAGTTATAAAAACGACGGTGGTGCAGAACTCAATTACTGGGATATTTCTAATGGATATCTCAAATGGAAAGAAGTTATAGACGTTCAATAACTTTTAACCTAAATTAAATGCGGTTTTCCCCCGAAAGGGTATAAACTTTTCGGGGGATTACTGTATATTTATTGCAATTTTTTAATTGGTTATGTTAAAATATTTATAAGTTGGTATATTTAACTGGCTTAATATTCTATTTGCCTTAGCAGGAGAAATTATGATTAAAACTTTGTTATCTAAGGGTTGGAAATTTGCAGATTTCCCCATGGTTGACGGATACGTTGACGTTGACCTTCCACATGATTATTCTATAAAAAAACCGCGTGACCCAAAAAACGATATGTATCAAGGGTATTATCCCGTCACTTGCGGTAAATACGTTAAATTTCTTAAATTTGAAAACAACACCCGTTATATTCTTGATATTGACGGGGCGTATGCCTGCACCGAAGTTTCGCTTAACGACGATTTGTTGTCTCTTCATCCGCACGGATACACGCCCTTACTAGTTGATTTAACTGACTCTATAATTGACGGGATTGAAAATAAACTTGTTATAACAACAAACCCGTTGGAATTTTCTACGCGCTGGTATAGTGGCTGTGGGATTTATCGCGACGTGTTTTTGTGGCAGGGTGGGCCTTGCCGTATTGAACCTTGGGATATGTTTATATCCACTTCGTCAGTTGATAATGACGGGGCAAAGGTTAAACTTGATTATACCATTACAGCTGATTTTGACGCTAAACTTTTCGTTAAATTTACCGTGACTGATAAAAATGCTAAAACGGTTGCAGTTTTTGGTGATAACCTTTCAGCAAAAAAAGGTAAGAATAATTTTGAAAACTATTTTACAGTAAAAAATCCTAATCTTTGGGACGTTGATAATCCATGTTTATATAACTTAAAAACTGAAATTTTTAACGGTGACGTTTTGCTTGACACAGCTTTTAACGATTTCGGTATACGCACGCTTTACGCATACGCAAAAGTTGGGCTTTTGGTCAACGGAAAAAGCGTTAAACTTCGCGGTGGCTGTATTCACCACGACCACGGCGCGCTTGGTGCTTGCGCTTTCCCAACGGCTGAAGCACGCAAAATTCAACTTCTTAAAGACGCTGGCTTTAACGCTGTTAGAATTTCTCACAATCCGCCCTCTCTCGCTCTTTTAGAAGCGTGCGATAGAATTGGCATGTTCGTTATGGACGAAGCCTTTGATATTTGGAATAAAAGAAAGTTCGTCGTTTCAGATTATCACATATTCTTTAAAGAATGGTGGGATAGAGATATATCTTATATGGTTTTAAGGGATAGAAATCACCCGTCAGTTATAAGTTATTCTATCGGAAACGAAATTTATGAAATAGACGGAACGTCACAAGCGGGTGAGTGGTCAAGAAAACTTTCTGATGAGATTAGAAAGTATGACGACACTAAATTCGTCACCGCGGCTATTCAAAAACTTTCGCTTGCAGATTTCCGCCCTGAAGAAATTGACCCTGAAGATTATAGGGCTGTTATGACCGAGCGCAACGGTGGAAAAGACCAAAGAAAAATCAATAAGATTACCGAACCTTTTGAAAAACCGCTTGATATCGTTGGTTTTAACTATCACCATAAGCATTACGATGTTTTCCACGAAGACAATCCCGATAGGGTTATTTGGGGTTCTGAAAACTGGACGCTCGATTTTTACGATTATTGGAAAGACGTGACTGATAACGATTATAATATCGGTGACTTTACTTGGACTGCTATTGATAACTTGGGCGAAGTGGGGCACGGCTTATTCTTTTGGGAAAGGGATAAAGACACCGTTAACCGTTGGGATTACCCTTGGCGCACTTGCTATCAAGGGGATTTAGATTTGTGCGGTTATCGTTTGCCACGTTCTTATTTTAGGGAAACCGTTTGGTTTGGCGGTGACACGCCAAGAATTTTCGTCACTCATCCTGAACACTTCGGCGAAGAATTGCTCGGTAGGGGTTGGCATTGGTATGACGTGCACGAAAGTTGGACTTTTGACGATAAATACGTTGGTAAACCTATAACGGTTGAAACTTATATTATTGCTGACAAAGTTGAATGGCTAATTAATGGCAAAAAAGTGGGCGAATGCGTGCCAGAAAAGGCTATTGCTCGCTTTAACACCGTTTATGAAAAGGGTGAAATAACTGCCGTTGCATATAGAAACGGCAAAGAATTTTCACGCTATACTTTACATACTAACGGCTCGCCTTATGCAGTTAAAGTTGTGCCTGAAAAGGCTGATTTTAATGCCGATAATAGAGATTTGTGCTACTTTGATTTATCTATCGTTGATAAAAACGGAAGGCTCGTTGCGCTTTCAGATAACCAAATTTCCGCACAAGTTAGCGGTGGTGAATTGCTTTGTGTTTTCAGCGGTGACCCGTGTAATGAAGACGATTACACTTCTAACACTTGCCACGTATTTAAAGGGCGCGCTCTTGCCGTTGTTAGAGCAAAAGACAAGGGGAAAGTTAAAATTAGCGTAAGCGCTAACGGCTTAATTACGGGTGAAGCGCAAGTGACTGCTAAATAATTTTGGGCTATGAGATACGAAGATTATTTTTCAAAGTTTAACGATAACGATTTAAGTTCGGTTATTCCGTTTATAGATAATCAAAAGGCAACCGATTTTTTGCTTGAAAACGCGCCGAGATTATATTGCCCTGACCAAGTGATTGAAGAAACTTTCGCTTTTAGAACTTGGGTTATGCGCAAGCACGTTAAAAAAACGCCTGCAGGGTTTTTAATAACCGAGTTTTTGCCAGACGTTTATTGGGCGGGAAAGTTTAACACTATAAACGCGCCTTTAATTCATCACCTAAACGAATTTAGGTGGCTTAAAAGTGCCGATATTTTTTTAGATTACGTTAAGTTCTTTTTGTCGGGTGACAACGGTGCGTATTCTTATCACGTTCCTGCGCTTGCAGAAATGTATGAGTTTTGCATTTTGACCGATAACGAAAAGTTCTTAAAAGACAACGTTAGTCTTTTTGAAAATTACTTTAAAGTTTGGGTTGACACGCATTTTACCGAAAACGGCTTGTTTTGGTCTATTGACGACAGAGAAGGCACGGAATATTCAATTAGCGGAACAACGCCCGATATGAAGTTTGGAAAGGGATTAAGACCGCTTATGAACGCCTGTATGTATGGCGATGCTATTGCTTTATCTAAATTTTCTACTAATCCGAAGTTTTATCTTAATTTTGCGTCTAAACTTAAAGAGAAAATGGATGCAAAACTTTGGGACGGAGAGTTTTATAAAGCAGTTCACCCAACTATAGAAGATTTTTCTAGGCAAATTGATTATTGTGATATACCCGAAGGGTGCAACGCCAAAGAACTTACTTCTTACGCGCCTTGGGTTTACGGTATGCCAGATGCAGATAAAGCGTTTGTTTTTGATTACCTTAAAGATAAAAACGTTTTTAATTCTAAAATGGGTTTATCCTCGGCAGAGCGTTCTCATCCGCGTTTTATGTATCCCGTGCACAAACCTTGCACTTGGAACGGAAAAGTTTGGCCCTTTTCAACGTCTATCGCTATTAACGCTATTATTAAGGCGTTTGACGATGGTTATAAAATTAACGTCGACAATAAGGACTTATATTCTTTTATTCAAACTTACGCTCAAATGCACTATATGATTGAAGACGGCAAACGTTATAATTATATAGGTGAAGTTATGCTTCCTGACCAACACGTTTGGCACGCACACGAGTGGTTTAAGGGGAAAGACGTGCCTATTACAAACGGTGGTGCGGATAGGGGTAGAGATTATAATCACTCTACTTTCATTGACCTTGTTTTGCGTGGGCTTTGTGGAATAAACGTTAAATCCAACACACTTAACGTAAATCCTAGAATCGACGGGGTTTGGGACTGGTTTAAAATTGAAAATCTCACATTTAAAAGACAAACTTATAACGTTTATTACGATAAAACTGGAAAAGTGTTTAATAAAGGCGCAGGCGTTATAATAGAAAAGGTTAATTGATATGTGGAACGGAAAAAATAAGGCTTTTACTTTTAGTTTCGACGATGGCGCAGTTCAAGACGAGCGCGCTATAGAAATTCTTAATAAATACGGCTTAAAAGCAACTTTTAACATAATTTCAGGCTTTTTGGGAAGTACGGTCACAACTATACATCACGGAAGAAGCGTTATTCGTGATAAAGTTTTGCCACAAGACCTAAAACGCGTTTACTTTGGGCACGAAATTGCAGGGCATACCTTAGCGCACGAAAGATTGACGGAACTTTCTGACGATGCCGTTATTTTTCAAGTTGAAAAGGATAGGGAGATTTTGTCCGATATTTGCGGGTATAACGTGGTCGGTTTTGCTTACCCTTGCGGTGGTGTTAACTGTGACGATAGGGTTGCAAACTTGATTAAGAATAATTCGGGTATTAAATATGCTAGGACAATAGGCGCGTCGTATAATTTTGACCTGCCAAAAGATTTATATCAAATCGTTGCAACCGCGCATTTTGATGACCCGCGCATAGAACAACTTGCAGAAGAGTTTGTTAATTTAAAAACAAACGTTCCAAAGTTGTTTTACGTTTACGGGCATACCTACGCGATGGATATTAACGAAAAAATAGACTGGGCACGTTTTGAAAATTTATGTAAGTTAATTTCGGGAAAACCAGATATCTTTTACGGCACGAACACCCAAGTGTTGCTGAGTGAATAGGGGATTATTATGTGGAATGGTAAATTAAAGGCGTTTACGCTTAGTTTTGACGACGGTGTCACTCAAGACGAGAGAATGATTAACCTATTGAATAAATACGGTTTAAGGGGCACTTTTAACCTTAATTCAGCACTTTTAGGAACAAACGGCGAAAAAAGGTCGGTGTTTGGCGATTTTTTATATAGCCAAGATAGAATTTCACCCGAACGAGTTAAAAAACTTTACGCTAACCACGAGGTTGCAGGTCACACGCTTATGCACCAAAATTTAACTCAACTTGATGATGCCGTTATTATTTATCAAGTAGAGCAAGATAGAAAACTGTTAAGTGAATTATGTGGGTATGAAGTTGTTGGCTTTGCTTACCCTGCGGGAGGAATTAACCATAACGAGCACGTCGCCTCGGTTATAAAGGAAAAAACTGGTATAAAATACGCAAGGACGAATAGGTGCACTCGTTCATTTGATTTCGATAGGGAAAACCTACATTTATTTAATCCAACCGTACCTGTTTACGACTATGATGAAATAATTGATTTTGCAAACAAGTTTATTCAACTAAAAACTGAAACACCAAAACTTTTTTATATTTTAGGGCATACGTTCGAACTTGACGAAGGAAGCAATATAAATTGGGAAAAATTTGAAAAGTTTTGCGAATTGATTTCTAATAAAGAAGATATTTTTTACGGTACGAATAAGCAAATTTTGCTTGATAACTAATTGATAAAAAAGGAGAAAATTATGATAAACGAAAAACTTAAATTCCCTAAGGATTTTATTTTTGGCGTTGCAACCGCTGCTTATCAAATTGAAGGCGCTTGGAACGAAGACGGCAAGGGCGAAAGCATTTGGGATAGGCATTGTCACGACCATAGTGGCGTTGTGACCAATAATGAAGATGCAGACGTTGGTATCGACCATTATCACCGCTATGAAGAAGACCTTGATTTGTTGAAAGAATTAGGCGTGCAAACTTATAGGCTTTCAATTTCTTGGCCAAGAATTTTGCCTTGCGGAACGGGGGAAGTTAATCCAAAAGGTATAGAATTTTATAATAAAATTATCGACGGATTGATTGAACGCGGTATTGAGCCTGCAGTCACACTCTATCACTGGGATTTACCCGTTAAACTGCAAGAAAAAGGCGGTTGGGCAAATAAAGAAATAATTAAATGGTTCACCGATTATGCGCGAGTTTGTTTTGAAGCATTTGGCGATAGGGTTAAATATTGGATAACCTTA
>SVHO01000047.1 GCA_015055725.1 Clostridiales bacterium
GCAAATAGTCTTTTATAACTTCAAGCGCAACTTCGTCGTTAGCGTACCTTGCGTTTATACAAGTGTACCCACTACCGCTTTCGCAAAGCACCATATTTTCCCCCTTGGTGCTTTCGGTCGAGCCGTAAGTGGTGTTTGCAGTGCCATCAACACCGGTCACGGAAGTTTCAATATTCACAGGCAAAGACATCCAACGAATTTCTCTGTTCACGCCTGGATTTAACATTTTAAACGTTTCAAAATTACCAACTTTATTGCTTTCGTTATACCAATATGAGCATTCAATTAACATACCAGCGCGAGCAGAGTTGTTAACACCAGTCTTACCGAAAATAAAATCGTATTGCGTGTCCGTATGTGACTTTGAGCCCATATCTTTATACCACTCTTGGTCGTTCATCAATTGGAAGAAGGCATAGGTATAATATTTTTCTAACGAGTGAGTCACGTAATAACCGCAAGATTCGTCAATTGAAATGGTTTGAGTTATAGGCTTCTTTAATCCTGTTGCACCACTTGGGAATAAGTTTTCATTTGAGAAGCCGACAACAACTTCCATAGAATCACTCTTAAATTCGTTAATTGCGTTTGCGTTTTTAGGCCCTAAAAGCGATGCGTAAATTGCATCTGCTAAATAGTTGATATAGAAAGCGTAAGAATTATCACCCAACATCATAAATGGTGCGATACCATCAGTTGCTTTAATTTTTTCACAAAGGGCAATCAATTCGTATAAAGAAGATGGCAAACCGTCGTCTTCCGTACCTTTAACGCCGTCTGGGCCAACTGATTTTGATGCTTCAACGGCAGTGAAGTTAACTTGCTTCATAAGGATAAGGCTGATTGCAGGAACAACACCTTCGGTTGCATCTGGCGCAGCAAGATAAAAACCTTTTTCATCAAACAAGTCTTTATTATACGTTAAACCGCTATACGATTGAACGCCAGGGAATCCGTAATATTCCCTACCGTCTTTTTTAGCCGAATTTGGAACGGAATAAATCCATCTTTGAGATTCGGGTATTTTATCAATTATGGTCGTGTTTCCTTCTCCAGGAATTGGAGTTCTCATAATGCTATCAATATTAACTACAATGCCTTCGTCGGCAACCGTTTTAATTGACTTTTCATATGCAGAACCACCAACGATATGATACCCTTCAGCAAGCAAACCGGAGTTTAAGGTTATTGAAGTTGCTGAAGATGACGGTATAACTTCAACTGCTGCACCCATCTTCCCTTCTTCATAAGATTTACCAGAAGTGTGCTCACGGAATCTTTTTGCTTGTTCTTCATACGGTTTAGTGCCGAAACCACCGCCACCAACGTATAACTTAACTACCGTTCTGTTTGAATTGTCTTCGCCACCAGACCCGCCAGGGGTTGAACATGCCACGCATGACAAAGTGAGCACAAAACAAATAATAACTGCTAAAATTTTGCTTAGTCTTTTCATTTTTTGTCTCCTTATATACAAAAATTTTTCATTTGACCAAAATTAATTAAATCCACCAAAGTGGTGCTTTCA
Source organism: Clostridiales bacterium (assembly GCA_015055725.1). GTDB lineage: Bacteria > Bacillota > Clostridia > Christensenellales > Borkfalkiaceae > UBA1259. Next base: position 1,529 of record SVHO01000047.1, read on the forward strand.
ACCCGCCAGGGTTGAAAGGGGGTACCCCCTTTTGCTTATCATCGCATAATAATTATAGCACCCGAAATTTTTAAATGGAATATCCGTATTTATTCTTTACCTGTAAATTTTAACGAAAAAACCTTTTATCAATTATTGAAATAGGCGTTTTAATTCGCCACGCAAAACGAATATTCTATCCAAAAAAGCGCAAAATATCCCTAAATATAATCTTCCACATACATTTTAACACAATACAAAGGCTTAATAGAATATCCGTTTTTATTGAATACCTGTAAATTTTTATTATACCATTGACAAGTTTTGGTTTTGATTTTATAATACGCGCGAAAGTTGTTTTAAGGAGGAACTCATTTATGCTTTGCGATTTAATTCTTGAGCACGGTGAAGAAAAAGTTGGCTCTTATTGGCCTTACAAAAACATTATTAGACCATTTTCAATGATTTATTACGCAGTTAATGGTTCGGGCTGTTACACCATTGATGGTGAAACACGGCCTTTTATTAAAAACCACCTTTACATCTTCCCACCCAATAAAGCGTTATCACTTGATTACGACGCCAACGACGAATTTAGACTTTTATTCGTTCACGTTTATATCACGCCTGAACCAACGCAGTTATTTTCTATCGACGTCACTTCGGATAAGTTTTTAGAACATATCGTAAAACTTATTAGGTCATACGTTAAAAAACCAGATATTATTTATACTCAAAAGCTTACCGAACTTTTAGTTTCTTATATCTTTGAGCGCAAAACTTCAAACACCTCCTCTTTTGGAAACGAAATTAAAAACTATATAGAGCATAATTATATTGAGGTTTATAAAGACAGTAATTTATCTACGGCGTTTAACTATTCAAATTCACACCTTCTTAAAATATTCAAAGACTCTTTTAACACCACGCCTAGAAAATACGCTCTTAAACTTTTGATGCAACATATCTTGAATTTATTAAGAGAAGGCGTTCCAATTAACCAAATATCTTCTTCATTAGATTTTTCTTCACCAGAAAATTTTAGCAAGTTCTTTAAGAAAAATTACGGGTGTCCCCCGTCCGCGTTCTCGCAACGTCATTCAAAAAAACACTCTGATAAAAAATAGCAAATTTTTTATCTTTACACTAAAAAATATATTTTTACGAGGCTATTATGCAAGTTATCAAAAACGTTGACCTTTTTTTAGACAGGCAACCCGAAAAACATTTTACAAAAACCCTATGCACACCTGTTCACGTTGAAAAAGTTATAGATTTTTTCAAAAGGAAACCTAAAAAAGACGAGGCTCTTTTTTCAAAGGTAAATTTAATCTTTAATTTCCCAGACCAAGAAAATCTTCTTGAATACGCTTATAAGGATTTTGACGATTTTTTAATATCGGCAAACATAACTAAAAGCGAAGACGGCTCTTTTATTAAACTACAACAAAAAATTATAGACGAAACCACACCAGAAGCGTTTATTCTTGACGTTTCCAAGGACGGTTGCACAGTTTACGCTGGAACTACCGACGGTATTAGGCGAGCATTGATTTTTATTGAGGACGAAATGAAAAGGCGTTCCGGACCCTTTTTACCTTTAGGTCGCACCGAAAAACGCCCTTACGTTCAAACTAGAATTTCGCGCTGTTTTTTCACCCCGCCAAGCCACGCTTCCGCAGAAGGCTCGGTCAACGAATTATGCTCTGATATAGATTACTACCCCGACGAATATCTAAACCGACTTGCTCACGACGGTATAAACGGATTATGGATAGGTTCGTCTTTTAGAAAAATGTTAAAGAGCAATATAATTAAAGAATTTGGCGCGGAACAAGACGTTCAAATTAAAAAACTTAATCAAGTTGTTCAAAAATGCAAAAAGTTCGGTATTGGCATTTACCTTTTCGTGACCGAACCTGCATCTTCTTGTTATAGCAAGGAAATCTTAAATTACCCAGACTTAATCGGACCAACCACGTCTGATAATTTTACTTTGCTTTGTCCTTCTTCAGAAAAAGTTCAAGCATACATAAAAGAATCGGTCACAAACCTTTTCACGCTCGTCCCTGACCTTGCTGGCTTAATCAATATAACCGTGGGCGAATCTTTATCGGGTTGTGGCTCTACCAATAGGCTTATTTGCCCCAAGTGTAAAGAAAAATATAAAACGCTTGCAGGCACTCTTTCCGCTACCGAAAAAATGTTTAGCGACGCAATGAAAGAAGTTGCGCCAAGAGCTAAGTTTATCAGTTGGACTTACGCTCAAAGAGAGTGCACCGAAGCCGATACCGAAGCGGCGTGCATGGCAAGAGATAAAGACGTTATCCATATGCAAAACTTTGAAGATTTAGGCACACCTGTTCAACTCGGCAAAAAAAGGCTTGCTTACGATTATTGGCTTTCATACACCGGGCCTGGAAAACTTATGGAAAAAACGGCCAAGATTAACAAACAGCGCAACGTTAAAACTTTTGCAAAACTTCAAGTTTGCTCTTCGCACGAAATTTCAACCGTTCCTTACGTTCCTGCGCCTGGAATTTTGTTCGATAAATACAAATTTATGCACCAAAACGGAATAGTTGGCGTTATGCAATGTTGGTATTTTGGAAACTACCCGTCACTTATGAATAAGAGCGCACATGAACTTTCTTTCGCCCCTTATTTTAATGATAAAGAAGAGTTTTTAACTCATCTTGCAAAAACTTATTTTGGAAACGACTACTTAAACGCAGTTAAGGCGTGGAAATGGTTTGAAAAGGGTTATAAAAACTTCCCCGTAAACCTTGCGTTTGAATGGGTTGGACCTATGCAAGACAGCCCTTGCTGTCCCCTTCACCTTAAACCTGCCGACTGGCCCATGCCTGGAACTTGGTTAAAATCCGAACAATCGGGTGGCGATAGAATAGGCGAGTGTTTACTTAACGGGCACACTATTGACGAAGCAATTATTCTCGTTGGAAAAATGTGCAAGTATTGGGAAAAAGGCCTATCTTATATGCTAAAAATCCCCACCTACGACAGTGAAATAAGAAATGAACAAATTAGAAACGCGACCGCGATAAACCTAATATTTAACAGTGGATTGAACGTTTTGAAATTCTATAAATTAAGGCATTTACTCGGAACAAAACAAGGCGGAATAGAAATCCTAAACCAAATGAAAGATATCGTCAATAAAGAAATCGAAATTAGCTCTGCCCTACTCCCGATATCTGAAAAAGATAACCGAATTGGATATCATTCTGAAGCAAACGGTTATAAGATTTTCCCCGAAAAATTAAAGTGGCGCATTCAAACGCTAAAAGATTTATTGCAAACTGAATTTAAGGAAGTTGAAGATAGGCTTTCTAATGGTCAAATCCCCTTGGATTTCTATTTTGGATTAAATAATAATAGCGTTAGAGGAATTATCGCAAATTCACCCGACGATGCTTCGTGGAATTATTTTTATTTTGAAAATGGTGATATTGATAAAAATACCGCGCTTCGCGTGTTCGAAAATCAAGATGGTTGCCACGTTCAAATTAAAGTTGACGACGTTGGTGATAGCATAAGAATTAAACCTGAATTTAACTTGATGTTCCCAAAAGTTCCACTTGATATCGTAAATGGTAAATTCGTTATAAACCCCTCTTCCGCTTATTCTGTTAGAGGGCTCAAAATCAAAATGGAAATGAATAAGTTTAAGTTTGATTGCCAAAAAACTGACGGTGGATATATCTACACGCTTTCATTTGACAGAAAGAAAATGAATATGACGGATAACGAAACGTTTAGGCTAGGCGTGTGGAGAAATGGAAAAATAAACTCAACGCTTTTACACGCAGATAAATACTTTACAAGTCAACTTATTCGCGGAGAATTTTCACCAGAATATTTCTGTTTCTTTGTAAAAGAATAAAAAACAAACATCAAAAAAGCACCACGAAAACTCGTGGTGCTTTTTCTATTTCTTATTTTTTATTGATTTTCAATCACTTCTTTATACCAGTTAAAACTGCTCTTTTTGATGCGTTTTAAGTTGTCCTCATAATCAATGAAAACTAAGCCGAAACGCCTACCGAAGCCACAGTTCCATTCAAAGTTATCAAACGCACTCCAATGGATATATCCCATTATATTTGCGCCGTCAGAAATTGCACGATTTAAGGCTTCTAAATGCACTCTAATATACTCTATTCTACCCTGGTCATCAAGTTCTTCTTCTCTTGAAAGCCCACCAAAGTCGCGCCCGTTTTCCGTGATAAACACAGGCAATTTGCCGTCTGTATCTTTATTGATTTTCATCATTAATTCATAACAATCTTCAGAACACGGCTCGCCATCCCAAGCAACGTTAATTTTGTTGGCAGAAGTGATTTCTAAGTCAAATCTACCCGCGCCTTTTTTATATTTAACTGTTTGAGTTCCATAAAAATTAACGCCCACAAAATCCATTTTTTCGTTGATAATTTTTACTTCTTCAAGGTCAATGTCCGGCCAATAATTTTTTTCTTTTAACACCTTAACTGCTGTTTCTGGATACTTGCCGTTTACTATTGGATCGTAAAAATAAAAACTCTCAGTAGAATTACCAACTTCTGCAGCGTATAAATCTTCAGGACTATCACTATCAGGTTTTTTAGGAACGATGTCAATAGCAATACCGATTTTACCTTTTAATTTCATTTCCCTAAACAATCTAACGGCGTATCCATGCGCCACCATTGCGTTGTGCGCACTAGTTATAGCCATTTTATAATCCCTTATGCACGGCGGAATAAAGCCCGAAGAATACCCCCTGAGTGTAAACGAATTCATTTCGTTTAAGGTTATCCAATATTTAACCCTATCGCCAAATGCTTCAAAACAAACTCGCGCATAATCGGTGAACCATTTAATTATTTCTTTATTTGCCCAACCGCCTTTTTCTTGCAGTTTAACGGGTAAATCAAGAAATAATTAAATG
>SVHO01000008.1 GCA_015055725.1 Clostridiales bacterium
AGCCGAAAATGTGCCTGCTTATAGCAAATATATTGCCTATGATTTAGCCAGCCTCACGGACGATTTTATGTCGTTTGTGTGTCCTCCGATAATAGAACGGCTAAAATCGGTGTTTTTGGTGAACGAAATAAAAAATTTTCAAAAAAATTCAAAAAATTACTGAAAAAGGCTTGACAAATCACAATAAATTTTTAAAAACCTATTGAAATTTTTTAAAAAGTGTTATACAATATAAATAGATAAGATATTCAATTAGGAGGAAACCCCAATGAAAATAATTTATGGACCAAAAGGTACGGGCAAAACCAAAGCAATTATCGATTGCGCAAATAAAGCGATTGACGAGGCTAAAGGGCATGTTATCTTTATCACTGATACCAAAAGATACACTCACGATATAAAGTATCCTATTAGGTTTTTAGACGTCACGGGTTTTGACGTTAAATCTGCTGAAAGCTTAAACGGCTTCTTAAAAGGCATAGTTGCTGCTAACGGCGATAATGAGTACGTTTTTTTAGATGGAGTTGCTAGAATAACTGGTGAATGCCTTTGCAAACTTGAAAGCATTTTTGCTTCAATGGAAAAACTTGAAAAGGATTACGGCGTAAAATTCATCGTCACCTGCAGTGCTTCTAAAGAAGAATTGCCAGACTTTGTGTTAAAGTACGTTGATTAAGTTGTTTTTTAGTTGATTTTTATATATAAAATGTTGTAAAATAATAGTTGGGCAACCAACTATTATTTTTTTATAGGTGACGTTATGAAATTTGTTAGCACACGTGGTCAGTCAGAAGCATCTTGTTCGGCATCGGCAATAGTTAAAGGGCTTGCAGAAGACGGGGGACTTTTCGTTCCTGAAAAATTTCCGCAAATTTCTTTTGATGAATTAAATCAAATGATTGATATGGATTATGCTGAACGTGCGTGCACCGTGCTTCATAAATATCTTGAAGAATACGATAAGGAAGAATTACTTTGCGCATGTGAAAAAGCATATTCAAAATTTGAGGATTGTGACCCTGCGCCCGTTGTCAAAATTGATGAGAACACTTTTATAATGGAATTATTCCACGGCCCCACACTTGCCTTTAAGGACGTTGCGCTCACTCTTCTTCCGTATCTATTAAGAAAAGGTGCGGATATTTGTGGAATTAAAGAGCAAATTCTTATCTTAGTTGCAACGAGTGGCGATACGGGAAAAGCCGCGCTTGAAGGGTTTAAGGACGCTCAAGGTATTAAAATTATGGTCTTTTACCCAAGTGAAGGGGTAAGCGACATGCAAAAGTTGCAAATGTGCACTCAAGAGGGCGATAACGTTAACGTGGTTGCAATTAAAGGTAATTTTGACGATTGCCAAACTGCCGTTAAAAACATTTTTTCGGATAAAAAAATAGAACGTGAACTAAAAGAAAAAGGCGTTATATTTTCAAGCGCAAATTCAATGAATTTTGGTAGATTAGTTCCCCAAGTCACTTATTATTTCTCTGCTTATTGTGATTTAATTGCAAGTGGAGAAATTAAAATAGGAGATAAAGTGAATTTTGTTGTTCCCACGGGGAATTTTGGAAATATTCTCGCTGGATACTATGCAAAACAAATGGGCTTGCCTGTTGGGAAACTTATTTGCGCTTCAAACGATAATAACGTTTTAACTGAATTCTTTGCAAGTGGAACTTACGATATCAATAGAGAATTTTATAAAACTATTTCTCCGTCAATGGATATATTAATTTCAAGCAATCTTGAAAGACTTATTTTCGAACAATCGGGGCGTGATGCAAAACTAACTGCTAATCGCATGGCAGAACTTAAAACTAAAGGCAATTATTCATTAACTGATAAAGAAAAAACTGCGCTTTCTAAAGACTTTTTTGCAGATTTTTGCGACCAATTAGAGTGTAAAGAAACTATTGGCGAAGTTTTTGACGAATACGGCTATCTTTTAGATACTCATACCGCCGTTGCGGTCAACGTTAAAAACACTTATTGTGATTACACAAAAGACAACACTCCAACCGTAGTTTTGTCAACAGCAAGTCCTTATAAGTTTGCTAAAGACGTTTTAAGCGCTATTAACGGCAAAGTTCCTGAAGATGCGTTTAAATGTGCAAATAAGCTTTATGAAGTTTCAGCATTGCCCGTTCCAGACCAACTCGTTGCGTTAAAGACCAAAGAAAAAAGATTTACACAAATTATAAATAGAACTGAAACCTTAAACGCGGTTATTGAGTTTATCGGTAAATAATTTAGATTAATTAGGTGTTATATATGGAAGATAAAAAAATACTTTTTAGTGCAATTCAGCCAAGTGGTATTTTAACTATTGGCAATTATCTTGGTGCATTAAGAAATTTTAAAAAATTACAAGATGATTATAACGGCGTTTACGCTATTGCAGACTTGCACACGCTAACCGTCAAGCAGGACCCCGCAATTTTACGTAAAAACACTTATGAACTTGCAGCACTTTATCTTGCGTGTGGAATAGACCCTGAAAAATCTATACTTTTCGCTCAGTCACACGTTTCCGCACACTCAGAACTTGCTTGGGTACTTAACACTATTTGTTATCCTGGTGAGTTGTCTAGAATGACGCAATTTAAGGATAAAAGCAAAAAACACGAAGATAATATCAATATGGGGTTGATGGATTATCCCGTTTTAATGGCAGCAGATATTTTGCTTTATCAAACCGAACTCGTTCCTATCGGAGCAGATCAAAAACAACATCTTGAACTTGCAAGAGATTTAGCAATTCGTTTTAACAATAGATTTGGTGAAACTTTTAAAATTCCAGAAGGATATATCGGTAAATCGGCAGCACGCGTTATGAGTCTTGCTGAACCTGATAGAAAAATGAGTAAATCAGATGCAAATTTAAATGCCTTTATTTCTATGGATGACGACCCTGCAACTGTTTTAAGAAAATTTAAGCGCGCCGTGACCGATAGTGACGATAAAATTATTTATTCACCAGAAAAACCAGGGATTAGTAATCTTTTATCTATTTATTGTGCGTTTACTGATAAAACTTTTGACCAAGCAGAACAAGAATTTGCAGGAAAAGGTTATGGTGACTTTAAGCTTGCCGTTGGACAAGTTGTCACCGATAAAATTGAACCGATTAGACAAGAAAAAAATAGATTACTTAACGATAAAGCGTATCTTGACGAAGTGCTTAAAAGCGGTGCTGAGCGTGCAGAAAGGCTTGCGTATAGAACACTTAGTAAAGTTTATAAAAAAGTTGGCTTAGTTGCGCGTAAAAGGGGTTAAAATGTTCGGATACGTTAAAACTGATTTGCCGAATATGTACGTCAAGGATACGGTTTTATACAAGGCTATGTATTGTGGCTTGTGTAAAGCGATTGGTAAAACTTGTGGACAAAAGGGGAGGCTCGTACTAAATTATGATTTAACCTTTTTATCCCTTTTACTTCACAATATTGCCGATATAGACGTTAAAGTTGAAAAACAAACGTGTATAATACATCACGTTAGAAAACGCCCAGTTGCCGTGCCAGACGATTTAACCTTGCGCATTGGTGCGCTTAACGTTATTCTTGCTTACCATAAGCTTAATGACGACGTTTTGGATAATGGTAAAGGCAAGGTAAAGCGTTCGTTTTTTAATTCGTCGTATAAAAAAGCGTTAAAAGCAGAGCCTATACTTGATAAAATAGTAGCAAAAAGATATAATGATTTAATTAAATATGAAAAGACTAACGGTGATAGTATAGACTTATCTGCAGACCCCTTTGGGAATATGATGTGTGAAATCACTAAAGAACTTTTAGGGGATAAATGCACGGAAAACGTTGGGCAAATGGCGTATCTATTAGGGAAGTGGATATATCTTATTGACGCGCTTGACGATTTTGATAAAGATAAAAAGAAAAAGAACTTTAACGTTTTTGTTAATTTATATCCTGAGTTTTCTACAAAAGAAAGTTTGGTTAAGGAAAAGGGCTGTGAAATCGTTTACGTTTTTGGATCTCTTCTTAGCGAAATAGAAAGGCTTTGTAAGGAAATTGATTACAAGTTTAACCACGATTTAATTGATAATATTTTGATAAGTGGGCTTAAAAAACAAACAAAACAAATTTTGGAGGGAGAAAAATGCAAGAATACTACAAAATTTTAAATATTTCTGAAGATGCTTCGATTGAAGAAATTGAAAGCGCTTATAAAACTTTGAAAGAAAAATATTCTCGCGATAGATTTTTAGAAGGGGAAGCAGGGAACGAGGCTGCAAGACTTTTAACTAAAGTTGAAACCGCATATCATGAAATTATGGCTTCGCGCAAAAATAATCAAAGTGAAGAAAAAACTTCTCCAGTTGATTTTTCGGAAGTTGAGTCCTTAATCAAAAAAGGAGATATAACTTCTGCGCAAGAAAAACTTGATAACATAAACGATAGAAACGCTGAGTGGCACTATTTGCAATCAGTTATATTCTATAAAAAGAATTGGATAAACGAAAGCAAAAAGCAATTAGAAATCGCGCTTAGCATGGAACCGCATAACAAAAAGTATGCTGAAGACTTTGCTAAACTTAAACAAAAGATGGATTATAACGACCGTCAATTTAGGTCTGGCAACACAAACTTCAATAGCGCAAACGGTCCACAAGAAGATTATAATCGTCAAATGGGCGGAACGGATTCAAACGGTTGCTTGTCTTTCTGTGCAACGTGGTGTTGTATGGATATGCTTTGCAGTATGTGTTGTAGATAATGAAAAGTAAAATCATATCAATTTCTGCAATTTCCGCCGGATTTGTTGCAATATGTTTGCTCGTAGGGGCTTATTTTGAAGTTGCAGATTTGTTTACTGTAGTTATTTCATCTGTGTTCGTGACTTTACCACTTTATTTTAATTCGTATAAAGGCAGTGTTTTAACCTTTCTTGTAGGTGGAATTATTGCCTTTATATGTAGTGGATTTAATATAATTTCGTTAGTTTTTCCTGCGTATTTTGCTTTTTTCGGAATTTATCCAGTAGTTAGAATTTTTTTGACCGAAAAAAAGGTTAATAAATACGCAGGTTTTATTTTTGGGCTAATATGGTTTGTTGCTGTCGCTTACGGGCTTTATTTTTATTATTTGCTCATCATGGGCGCAACTTTTGAAGGCTTGCCAGAATGGATAATAAATTACTTACCATATTTAGTTGCTATAATTGCGATTGTTTTTTACTTTATTTACGATAAATTTGTTTTGGTGGCGAGAAAGGCAACGCATTTTTACTTAAATAAGATTATTAAATAAAAGTAGGTTTTACTAAATGGAAAAGAACGAGGAAAAAATCGGGCTTGTAGTTGGGCTCGGTGCGAATTGTGAAGGAATAGTTAAGCAAGACGGAATGGTCGTCTTCGTTCCTTTTACGCTTGTAGGCGAAAAAATTCGTTATAAAGTTTTAAAAGTCACTTCAAAATGTGCTTATGGGAAACTTATCGAAGTTTTAACTCCCGCCGAAATGCGCGTTCGTGTTAATTGCCAGTTTTACGGCAAATGTGGTGGGTGTCAACTCCAACACGTTAAATACGTTAATCAACTAAAAATTAAAGAAGAAACGGTGGCAAACTGTTTTAATAAAATTGCAAATCTTAACGTGAACGTTAAGCCAACGGTAAAGGGTGACAATCAATTTAGATATCGCAATAAATTGCAATTACCTGTTGGAAACACAAAAAATGGCACGGTTATTGGTTTTTATGCTGAAAATTCACATAGAATCGTGCCGATAAACGACTGCTTGATTAATGCGCCTTGGACTGCGGACGTTATTTCTGCGTTTAAGGCTTACATAGATGAATTTGATATAAAAGGATATAATGAAACTGACGGTAGCGGGGAACTGCGCGAAATAACCGTTAAAGAAATAAAAGGCTCGTTAATAATTACGGCTGTAGTTCTTGATGAAAATATTCGCGGAAAAAATAGACTTGTTGAAATTTTATCCGAGTGCGTTAAATATAAATTTTCGCTTTATCTAAACGTTAACAAGAAAAACACAAACGTTATTTACGGTGATAAATTTATTCTTTTATACGGTGCGAAAGATTATTCTAGCGATATGCTAGGTATTAAATATAAAATTGGCGTTCAAAGTTTTATGCAGGTTAACAATTCCGTCTGTGCTAAACTTTATTCGGCTGTTAGAGATGCCGTATGTGCGGATGAAAACACAGTGGTTATTGATGCGTATAGTGGAGCAGGGCTTATGACCGCGCTATTAGCAAAACAGGCAAAGAAGGCAATAGGAATTGAAATTGTGCCTGAAGCGGTTAAATGTGCAAACGAACTTGCAGTTCAAAACGGTTTAGAAGATAAAATCACCAACTATTTAGGTAAATGCGAAGATATCTTGCCTAAAATAATTGAAAAAGAAAAGGCAGAAAACAACAACGTTTGCGTTGTTTTAGACCCGCCGAGAAAAGGGTGTGACCTTAAAGTTATTAACTCTATAATAGAAAACGATATTGATAGAGTTGTTTACGTTTCGTGTAAGCCATCAACTCTTGCACGTGACGTTGGGTTATTGGTCGGCTCTTTAGAGCAAGTTAACGGCGAAATCGTTAAGGCTAAAGAATATAAGGAAAGATACACTGTTTCGCTTGTTCGTCCTTACGACATGTTTGCAAATACAAAGCACGTGGAGACTTTAGTCTGTTTAACTCGTGTAAACCACAATATATAGTATAAATTAAATCTATTTAATACAAAATATTGATTTTTACCATTTCTAAATATGTTTCGTGTCCACCTTTTGTCCACGCTTTTGAAACGGCGTGGACATTTTTTATAAGGAAAATCGTCTTCGTAGTATAGTTCCATTTGACATTCTTTTGCTTATTCGCTATAATTAAATGGCTTCATCGCACCGGAGTAAAAGGAGACAAAGGACATAAAAGGAGACTATACTACTTACGAAGGAGGCGGAAAATTATGGCAAAGATTAAAATCAAAGTCAAGGGTACTTTACGTATCCGCCGTCGTTAAGACGATGAGCAGGGAGGGTGTTCGCGCACTCTCTTTTTTTTAATCGTTATCTTTATGTGTTATCGCTTTACATTTTTGATTTTGTAAAGCGTCTTTTTTGCCTTGTTCGTAGCCATTCTTATATGCTTGCTCACAAGCGATGTAGTTATCCATTTTTCCTCCTTGATATTTCAGGTTTAGTTTTCCTCGCAATAAGTATTGTTTATCCTTTTCAAGCTGTTCAATATGCTCATATAGATATACAATATAATTGCGCAGGTCATCAAGCAACTGCATAGTTTCCTCAACGCAATATCCTCTCTTTAATGCGATTCTTAAAGTTGTTTGCGTAAATGTAATATCGTGAAGTCTATTATCAAAGTAATGAATATCGTTTATGGAATCCATATCTTGATGGGTTATCCTTGATATAACCAAGAGGGTGAACTGCATAATCGAGAGCAGATTGTAGAGTAGCAAGAATGTTTATAAGCATAGAGTGGGAGTAGCCACACAAACTTATCTTGTTTGAATACTCTTGAACAACAGAAGGGGAAAGGCTTTTTAGTTTATAATGACCAAAATATGGTTTCAAGTGATTTTGAATTAACCCAGCGTAGTTTATTTGAGTGTTATACTTAAGATTTACCTTACAGTTTTGTTCAAACCAGTATAAAGAATGTTTTCCGATTCTCTAACATCTTTCATTTATGTATCCTCCACGCAAGTGGCGAGTAGAGCACTGTAAATTGCAATATTTCATCTCAACCTCTCGAAATATTTCTAATTTTATATTTATTTTGAAATTAAGGTTCTTCCACTTGGAAAAACTCTACAGATGTCTTATTTATTACGGCGAAAGAATTATTGCCGACAAATAGACGCATCATTTTATCTCTTTTCTTATATTCAGTAAGAAAATCTTGTGGGGAGAATAGAGTTTTAATTTCAACTTCCTTCCCATTTTTTAGAATAAATTTAACCTTACTTCTTGGGTTAAAAGGTAACTGTGAAATATCCATAAAGACCTCCTTGTGTCTAAATATGTTTTACATTATTCAAAAAATATAAAGCATTTAGCCTTATATTCTTCCAGATTCCATCAGGTTGACAAAATCTAAATATTGTTGTTTATAGTTAAGGGCGTAATTTGGAGTGCAACCCATAACGGAAGTAATTTTGTCTATTAAAGATTTATCAGACTTATCTGCGTATATCTCTAAAAATAAAGCATTTTTATGCAGGTTTCTAAATAGTATAGCAGTGTTCATGTGAGGGGGAATTTGTGCATTGAAACGCTTAATAATTTGGATTATTTGACCTTCGTCAAGCTTATTACAAGTTGATGATGTTGACCTTATCAAGTAAGTTTCATCGCCTTTAAGGATAATCGTTTTGCCGTTAGATTTATATTCTTCTAACCCAGATATGAAATAAAGCGCTGCAAAGGGTTCTCCCGAGATTTCATATTCGTTGCCGTTGCGTAAGACAACAAATTTATCAACGCCGCACGTTCTTAAATCAGTTTTCTTGAAATCCGAAATTTCTTTCGGGGTAAACCCAAGCCAACCTAATATACAAACACCTTTAATTCTCGTCAAATCTCTGGTGGGATTATATTGATAAGACTTATCATGACCAACGCTATCTATAAAAGAAAGCAGTTTTTCAATACTTCTGAAATAAGTAACGGTGCTTTGAGAAGAAATGACTTCTTCGCGAGTAGGGATGTCGCCATCAACACCACAAAAATCAAGCAAATTCAGTAAATATTCCTTAATTTTTTGATAATGCGGTCTGGAAACATTGCCCGTAGAGTGTAAAAAGAATGCTTTGCAAAGTAATTTTTTATCTGCAAGTACATCTTTTGCGGTTTTACCACCGGCAATTTCTGTTAAATGCTCAAGAAAACGTTTAATGTCCTCTTGTTTAGCGGTATTTGCAGTTGAATAATATTTTGCTAAAAATTCTTCATAGTTTATCATTGTTCTTATACCTCCCATATATTATACAACATTTTTAGACATTTGTCAATATTGTATAACTAATTTTTATGTATAAGATAGGAAAATGGGGGAGGATTTTTGTCGATTATTTGTTTCCTTTTTTCTCTTTTGTTTGCTTTAAGATTAACTTGTTGAGTTCAATAGACTTTTGCAATAATAATATACTCAACGTAAGCATTTCTTCTTGCGTAAGTCTAACGGTAAAATCCACTTCGCCAAACCCATCTTTGTAGACGTCAAGAGAAGGGGAGTTCTCTGGGAAAGTTACATATGCTGTAATAAGAAGGGTGTTGTTTGCGACTTTAACATTGAATTTAACCATCTCTGGCTCCATAGGCAAGTCTAATGGATTACCAAATTCGGAACCATCGTAATCAAATACTATTATTTTTTCATCTGCATCGAAGCCTAACTCCGTATTTTTGCATACCGGCAGTAATTTTTGCCTGAATTTCTTCTTCAGTTACATATTTGTAATTGAAGCCTGCTTTGTTCTTTTGTAAAACGCCAGCCATATCGGCGATTTTCAAAAGTTTTTGATGTATGTTGAGATTTTCTTTTTCTTTTGACATTACGTCCTCCTAAAAAATTATTTGTTTACTTGTTTAAGTCCCGCAAGCATCATATCTTCCCAAGCTTTTTGTAAGTTTTCTTCGGGAGAAATAGTGGGTGCGATTTCTTCTGGGGAAGGGGATACCAAAATAGGATTTGCTGATAACCACTGTGACATTTCCTCGTATTTCATACATCTCTCAAGTTCGTTTTGAGGCTTGAGAGAGCCTTGTCTTTGTAAAGACTTGAGAAAACTTTCGTAACACGAAAGGGAAGATGCAGTAGTGATAAACCTTGCTCCGTCCATATTTCTTGAATACGGGCGAAAGCGAACTGGCAAATCTGCTATATTTTGGTTAGCATCTAAGGGTTTACCAGAAATTTCGAAGATGCCGTTTCGTTGATAAAATTCAAAAATACAATCTTCGAGTTTTAATTCAAATTGTCTACCGTTTCGCTTATCGAAAACTTGTATAACGGCTTCATAAATTTCTCGCATTATCTAACTCCTTTGAGAATCATATCTTCCCAATCTTTTTGTGGGTCATTGTCTAATACGGCTTTTGATAATTCCTCGCCGTTAATATCAATTCTTGCTTCTAATGTGCCTTCCGCTCGAATTCTGCATACGACTTCGTTTAATGCGTCACCGAAAGATGTAATTTCTCTCGCAAATTCGATACTTGAAAGCCCAAACTTTTCCCAAGCCCCTTCGAAGTTTTTAATATATAGCAATGCGTCTAAACTATCAGAGTTCCTTGGCGGCATAATCTACCTCCTGGTCATCAAGCAAATATGTCGCTTGCATATCGGCAAGATGGAGTAGGAGAGCAAGTTTGCTTTTTTCAAAAATCTTTCCAATGAAATAACTTCCACCTTTAACCGAGGTGTCGAAGCCTCCCATATGCGCTCTAATAGCTAAAATCTCTTCCGGAAGAAGTTTTATATATGATTGGAGGATTATGATTGATTTATCTGCGTGGTCACCACACGGGAACTTTTCATCAATTTCATAAACAGGTTTCTTAACCCATTGACCGCCATCATCTTTAACGTTTCTAAATCCAATCTTGTAAAAATTAACCTTACAGATATCGTGGAATAAAGAACATATTGCAGCGCTTTCTCTGCTTGCTTCAACCTCTGGATGATTTTCTAATAACTCTCCAAGACAATTTGCTACGTTTAATGAGTGAGCACATAAACCACCTTCGTAAGAGCCGTGATATTTTGTGCTTGCTGGAGCGGTAAAGAAATCAGATTTTTCTAACCACTCTAATAGTTCTTCGATGCCGTCTCTTTTAATTTCTCTTCGGCATATTTCTAAAAACAGTTCTTTGTTGTTTGCCATAATTCCTCCTATTGTTTTCTAATTAAAAGTTTGATTTTGCCTTTGCGGGCAATCTTTCATAGCATTCTTTGCATATGTATTGTTCTTTGCCGTTAACTTTTCGTTTAAGAATTGTCTTATCTACGGCTTTACATTTACAACACTTAACAACTCCGCATTGTAAAAGTTTTTTCTTGGCTTCTCTCGCTTTGTGAGATTTGCTTTTTGGGTTGTGCCCGTTTAATTTAGTTAAAAGTTTCATATTTTACCTCCTGACAAATGTGTCTAAATATGTTTTATCTTTCTAAAAAACAAAATGGTCTATAACCAATTCGTTCAACGCTAACGCACTTGCTTGTCGCGTTATCTATAAATTTTGAGTCATTGTGTACGTGCCCATAAAAGTTGAAGTAAGGGGTAGTCTCATTTAATAAAAGCGGTTCGTGACTCAATAAGAAGAAATCAAAGAGAATGGGGTAGTCGATTGCTTCTTTGAAACCGCAGTTTCTGTAATATTCGTTCGGGTAAGTATCGTGGTTACCTTTGATTAAAATCTTTGTTCCGTTAAGCCTTGGTGCTATTTGACTAATAGCATTTTTACCAAAGGCAAAATCACCCAATATGAAGACGGTATCCTGGTTTCTTACCACTTCATTCCATCTTTTGATAAGTTCTTCATTCATAGCATCAATATCTGTGAAGGGGCGATTACAGTATTTAATTATGCTCCCGTGACCGAAATGCGTATCGGCTATAACAAAGTATCTTTTATTCATCTTCGTATTCTTCCTCCGCATACTCATAATCATCAATTTCTTTGAGGTCGTAGACTTCTGTATCTTGACCATAAAGTTTCTTTACAACGCCCTCAGCGTTCAAAGGGCAGGTTACGTTGTCTACATATTTAATCCCTTTCGATGTGTAAACCTTAAATCTATACATAATTGCCTCCTAAATATTTTTAATCAAAGTGCTCTTTTATTGAGATTTTTTGGGTGGGAATTTGTCGGGATGATTTGCGATAAGTTCCTCTTTAGTCGCATATAATTCTCCCTCGTAAAGAGTTCTACTATTTCCATCGCTATCGCTGAAATAAGATTGCCTGTGTTCAGTAACGTCATACCTGTAATGAGAGTCAACTTTTCCCTCAAAATTAGTATCGTCGTCTACGTCGGCGTTAAATGTAAATCGTATATTTGTTACAATACCGCTTTTTAGATGGTAATTATTTTCGTGGATTGTTTCCATACCACCTTTGCAATGAGGGCAAAGATATTCAATCCCGTTTACGATTTCTCGATATTGCCCATTGCAATGAGAACATTTTGTAGTTGTGCTGCCGTAGGTTCGTTCAACCCAAAACACTTTTTGACCAATGTCAAATTTTGTTTCTATCGTTACTTTCATTTTTACCTCCGTTTTTTCTTTCTTCTTCGTATCTATTTAATATAAAAATTTCAAACTCTTCGTAATTCCTAAAAATTAAATAGTTGCCAGTTTTTACATCAAGACATCTTTGGTTGCGTAACAATCCAAAGTTGTTTGCCGTTAAAACAATGTAAATATCCGTTTCTTTATTGTCATTTATAACCAAAGAAAACAATTGCAACATTTGGTGTATTCCTTCGCAGTCTAATCCGCTATCTAAAGCGTCTAATAAAACTACGATTTGTTTAGCGCCTTTATGTTTTTTGAAAAATCCGCCAAGTTTATTTGCCTGTTGACAAAAATTATAATAAATTTGCTCACCTTCGGAATGGAATAATGTGTTGAACAAAGACTCCATATCTCCAATAGCGCCGTACATTGATTTCGCTTTATCGCCACCGTCTTTGTAGTTGTCGTAATGGAAGCAGGGGATTTTTTTATTATTACAATGATTTTTAATTCCGTCCAACAAAGTTGATTTACCCGCGCCATTTCTACCGATTAACACGGTTACACCTGTATTAAATTCAAACTTTGGGTTTTCATACAAGATTGAATCTTCTGTATTGCCATTTGCAGGCATTGTAATTTTTAGACTGCTCATTTTGCCTCCTTGTGTCTAAATATGTCGTATAGTTTTATTATATATAGACACCATTATATATAATGTTTATAATGTGTCTAAATATGTTTTACCACAACCAAAGAAAAATGTCAAGTGTTTATGACATATTTTCTTAAAGTTAATGTTAATTATTTCATACAAAAATAGGGGATTTGTCAATAATAATTGACGTTAATCAAAATACCAAGGATACTTCGATTTGAACTGCCTATATCTATCCAGTGATTTCTCTTCTTCTTGCCATATGGAGTCTTTACCATTGTAACTATAAACAAATCCAAGTTCTTTTAGCTTTTTGGTTGTGAGCAACCTGCACAGCTTAAATAATAAGTTTGATGCTTCATTATAAGAACCAATTTCTAAAAACCCTGTAACACCGTAACTTGCTGTATTTGTTTTTAATGTAGCCCAATCTACGTCGTTATTATAAGGGTAAATATCCGTTGTCAACTTTCTTTCCGTATTTGGCGTCCCGAATAAAATATCCTTGTTTGTTGGGGGAATGGTTTGTTCTAAGAAAATTTTTCGCAGTAGGGGAACTTTTGTTATAAAAATATCTGCATTCTTGTCTTTGGCATCATATCCATGTTCCCAATTATAAGCTGAATGGATGTGATGACCATAGTCAATGTATCGTTGTACTTGACTTGAGTATTTACACCTATCTTGTAAAATTTGTTCCGGCGAGCGAAAATCAGGCATATTATATTTTTCAAAAAGTTTTTCAACAAATATAATTACCGAGTCGGTTGTTTGAAATTCGTTACTATGAGTTTTGTCATATTGTTCTACATAATCTAAAACAAGATTAAGATTATCAGAAAATAAAGTTCTTTGAAGTTCAATATTTGTTTTTGTTTTTTGCTTATATAATTTTTCTTTTTGAGCCCTACTGCCATTTTGGTATATACTCAATCCAATGGCGAAAAGCACAACAACGAGCAATAGTGTCATATTAAATTTTCTCCTTTTGGTTTAGTAATACCAATTCGCTTGACTTTTTCATTAAATATACTATTATTATATATATAATGTTTAGATAAGTCAAGGTGTTTTGACCTTGGTCTGTAAAAATAATTGTTAGATTGGTGGACAATGTCCACGCTGTGTCCACGCTGAGTAAATTACATATCATATTGGCAAGTGATGATAAATGAAACTAAATGTTTTAATTTCGTTTGCTTTAACGGATTTTTACCGCAAAAAGCATCAATAAATGTTCACAAATGATGGAAAAACATTTAGTAACTATAAACCAAGCACGTCGAGACGATAGTTTGCTTAGATAAATTATAGAATGATTTCAAATATTATAAAGGAGAAAAACTAAATGAAAATAGGTATTTTTACTGATTCACATTATTGTGATGCAAAGAGCATGGATAATACGAGAAGACCATATCTCTCGCTTGGTAAAATTAAAGAAGCAATGAAAGCTTTTGCCGATGCTAAAGTTGACGTTTGTTTTTGTATGGGGGACTTAACCGACCATGCGCCTGGAAACACTAAAAAAGACGTTGAAAAATGCTTTAAAGAATGTGTTGAAGTTATTAAATCTTTTAATTTACCTTTTTATTTTGTGCCTGGTAATCACGATTATATGATAATGAACCATGACGAAGTTGAAGAAATTTTAGGGCAAACGTTGCCCCCAAAGACTGTTTCTTTTGGGAAATTTGATTTTATTATGCTTGACGCTAATTACCGTTCTAATAGTTTAAGATTTGACCAAGTGGAAGAACACCGTTGGAACGACTCGAATTTACCACAATGGCAGGTTGATTTTTTTGAAAAGGCGTTAAACGATTCTAATAAAGACTGTATTGTTTTTGTTCACGAAAATCTTGACCCAAGCATTCCTGAAAGTCATTTGGTTAAAAATCACGTGCAAATCCGAGATATTATAAATAAGAGTGGAAAAGTTAAAGCAGTCATCCAAGGGCACTACCATAAAGGTGCTGAAAACGTTGTTGATGGTATACCTTATATAACGCTATCAGCTATGTGTGAAGGGGAAGGAAATTCATTTAAAATTTTAGAATTTTAATAATGTTAAACCGCGCAAAAAAGTATGCGCGGTTTAAATTTTAAATTAAACTTTTAAGTCATAAATCATTGAATTTGATAGTATTTATATAGTGAAAGTTATTAACATTATGCGTGTCAAAAAAGGTCGAATTGTTGATAACTTTCATTATTTTTGTATAGTTATTAACATTTGCGGTGATTTTATGATTGTTTTTAAAAGTAAAAATTTGATAATAATTTCAGTTTTAATTGCTACGATTTTTACCATTATCTTTTGCATTGGTTCGATTGTTGTGCAACCAACGGGAGAAGCCTATGCAAACAAGATAAGAGTAGTTCTTGATGCTGGGCATGGTGGAATTGATGGTGGTGTTTCAGGGGTGAATACAGGCGTTAAAGAAAGTGAATTAAATCTAAAAGTGGTTAAAAAAATTGAAAAATATTTGATTAGTGCAGGAATGAGCGTTTCCTTAACTCGTAATTCTAATGCTGGGCTTTACGGAATTGCAACTAAAAATCTTAAAAGACGTGATATGGAAAAAAGACGGGATATTATTAAGTCTTTTAAGCCAAACGTTGTGATAAGTGTTCACATGAACAAATATAGTTTATCGACACGACGTGGAGCGCAAGTTTTTTATAAAAAGAGCGATGAAAACGCTAAACTATTAGCGAGTTCAATTCAAAACAATTTTAATCAAATGGAAGAGGCGAGTAGAGATTGTTCAATTTTATCGGGCGACTACTATATTTTAAATTGTACGGAATATACTTCGGTTATTGCTGAGTGTGGATTTTTATCAAATCCTGAAGACGAAGCACTTTTAATAACGGATGAATATCAAGATAAAATTGCATACTGCATTTTTAAGGGTATTGTTGGATATTTAGCGCAATCTTCATTTGATTATAATAAATAATATTTATTTTGGCCTGAATAAAAATATTCGGGCTTTTTCATTGTGTTTTTTACCAAAATAATGTATAATAAAATTAAAATAATGCGGGAGTGTTTAGTTTGTTTAAACTTGGCGAGATAATGGATAAAAATAAAGCACTTTTAACAAGCCCAGTCGTTTTGGCGTTTGTTGGAGATGCTGTTTATTCATTGTTTGTTAGAGAAAAATTTACTTTTCAAAGTGACGCTAAAGCTGGCGAATTAAATAAACTTGCGACTAAAGAAGTAAACGCCGTTGCGCAAGCGGAATTTATTAAAGAAATTATGCCGTTATTAAACGAGTGTGAATTAGGTGTGTTTAAACGCGCTCGTAATGCAAAAAAAGGAACGAAAGCAAAACATGCATCCGTTGCAGATTACAATCAAGCAACGGGGTTTGAAGCAGTGCTCGGCTTTTTATACTTAACGGGTGATATAGATAGATTGAATTTTTTATTGAATAAAGGTGTGACTAATGAAAATTGAAGGCAGAAACGCGGTTTATGAATTGCTTAAAACCGATAAAGAAATTGACAAAATTTTAGTGCAAAAAGATTTAAAAGACGATGCAAGCAAACGATTGATTAACGTTATTCGTTCTCATAAAGTGAAGCTTCAACCCGTGGATAAATACGTTATTGAAAAAGAAAGCGAAAGCAAAAGACATCAAGGCTTTATTGCTTACGTTTCTGATTATAAATATTTTGAAATTGAAGACATAATTGATGATTGCGCGGATAAAGACGGATTAGTTGTCGTTCTAAACGAAATTCTTGACCCACACAACCTTGGTAGCATAATTAGGGTTTGCGAGTGCGCAGGGGCTGACGGTATTATAATCGGCAAAGATAGAAGCGCATCTGTTAGTGATACGGTTATGCGAATTTCTGCAGGCGCGCTAAATCACATAAAAGTTGCAAAAGTGACTAATATAAATAACGCTATTGATAAACTGAAAGAAAACGGTTTTTGGGTTTATGGCGCAGAAGTTGGCGGTGGAAATATTTATAAATCAAACCTAACGGGTAAAATATGCTTAGTTATCGGTGGCGAAGATAGTGGTGTTAAAAGGCTCACAAAAGAAAAATGTGACGGCATCATATCTATACCAATGTTTGGAAAGGTTAATTCTTTAAACGCCTCAGTTGCGTGTGGAATTGCCGTTTATGAAGTCGTTCGTCAAAGAGTTCAAACCGAAAAAGCATAGAATTTACGATAAAGGGGAAACAATGAATTATCAAATGATGACGGACGAACAATTGGTTGCTCTTTCTAAGAACGATAAAGGGCTTCCTTTTGAAACTCTTATAAAGAGATACGATAGCGTTATAAAAGTTATGGTTGGCAAATTCTTTTGCTCTGATGCAGACCGTGACGATTTAACGCAAATTTGCTTGGTTGCACTAACTTCAGCTGTCGATAAATATAACGGGCAATCAAATTTTAAGGCGTTTGCATATGCGTGTATAAATAACGCATTGTTATCGGCATTTCGTAAAAGCAATACTAAAAAAAATTCCCCGCTTAAAAATTACGTTCCGCTTTTTGGATATGGTGATGGCGATTCGGATAAAAACGACGTTATCGTAGACACTCAAATAGGGCCTGAAGAATCGCTTATTGTAAATGAAGTTAAAGCAGAATTTAAGGCTGTTGCAAAAGACACTTTGAGTGAATTAGAATTTAATATTTTAGACCTTATTTTACAAGGATATTCTTATAAAGAAATTAGTGTTAAGACAAACAAAGATATTAAATCTATTGATAATGCGGTTCAACGCATTAGAAAAAAATTAAAAACAAAACTTGGTGACGTTTAAGGAGAGAATATGGCGTATTTAGCGTTATATAGGCGATATCGCCCCACAACTTTTAGTGGGTTAATAGGGCAAGAGCATATTACAAAAACGCTCGTAAACCAAATAAACGGCGATAAACTTGGGCATGCTTATCTTTTTACAGGTACGCGTGGTACGGGTAAAACTTCGTGTGCAAAAATATTTGCAAAAGCTATTAACTGCCTTAATCCCGTTAATGGTTCGCCTTGTGGTGAGTGTGAAGTTTGTAAGGCTCTTTCAGACCCTTCTAATATTGACGTTGTTGAAATCGACGCAGCCTCAAATAACGGCGTTAATGAAATTAGGGATTTGCGTGAAAAAGTTCAATATCCACCCGTTTCTTGTAAATATAAAGTTTATATCGTTGATGAAGTGCATATGCTTACAGGTCCAGCATTTAACGCTTTATTAAAAACGCTTGAAGAACCACCAAAACACGCGGTATTTATTCTCGCAACAACTGAAGTTCATAAAATACCTGCTACTATTCTTTCAAGGTGTATGCGCTTTGATTTTAGGCTTATTGACACCGAAAGGATAGCAAAACTTATTTCTGAGATTTATGACGAGCAAGGAAAGGCTTATGATAGCGAAGCAGTTTTTGCTATTGCAAAAGCAGGCGAAGGCAGTATTCGTGACGCGCTTTCAGTTGCCGATATTGCAATTTCATATAATAACGAAAAATTAACTTATGACGACGTTATGGATATTTTGGGCTCGTCTAACGCACAAACGTTAATTGAATTTGTTAACGACGTGATTCAGTCTCAACCAGGCAAAGTTTTGTCTACTATTGATAAATTATCTTCTTCTGGTAAAAGCGTTGGCGTTCTTATTAAAGACGTGACTGCTCTTTTAAGAGATTTAATCGTAATTAAAAATTGTGAAAATGCCAACCAAATTTTAAGGCTACCGAAAAATCGTTTTAGTATATATGAAAATATAGCAAATTCAACGTCTGAAGAACGTTTGTTGCGTATCCTTGAAATATTTACAGATGCAGAAAGTTCGTTAAAATATTCAAATCATCCGAGAGTAATTTTTGAAACGGCATCAGTAAAAAGCGCGCGTCCCGATTCTGATTACAACATTGACGCGTTGATGTCAAGAATTAAAAAACTTGAAGAGCAACTTGAAAAGGGTGTAAAAGTTGTCGAAGTTCAAAAAAATCAAGAAATTAAAATTGTAGAAGAAGAAAAAGAAGAAACTTCCGTTGCCGTTCAACAACCACAATCGAAAACTGAAAATGTTTTACCAAAGCAAGAAGTCGAGCATAAAGTTAACCCATCAATAGATAAAGTTGCCGTAGAAGAAATTAAAGGTAAATTGCTTTTTAATCTTCGTAAAAACGGCAGTGAAATGCTTTGGAACATCGTTCAGTCAATCAATATTGAAGTGGTTGGAAAGGTTTTAGTTTTGATTGCCGATAAAGCATCTGACCAAGAACTTTTAGATAAAGCCCCAAGTAGAATGAGAATTGAAGAGGCGTTAGAAGAATTTTTGCCTTTTGAATTACAGATAAAATTATCCGATACCGAAAGAACGCTTGATGCAGTTGATAAAGCAACTGAAAGAGTTAAAAAAATTTTTGGTGACGATATAGTAATAATAAAATAAATTTAGGAGAGATTATTATGGCTTATAGAGGTGGTTTTGGTGGATTTGGTGGTGGAAACCAAATGCAAAATCTTATGAAACAAGCGCAAAAAATGCAAGAAGAAATGCAAAAAGCGCAAGCGCAACTTGAAGAAACTCAAGTTGAAGGTACTTCTGGTGGTGGATTAGTTAAAGTTGTTATGACGGCTAAAAAGGTTGTGACAAATATTGAGATAAATCCTGATGCGGTTGATACAGATGACATTACGATGCTTGAAGATTTGCTTATTGCCGCGCTTAACGACTGCTATGAAAAAGCAGAAAAAGTTTATACCGAAAAGATGGGCGCGTTTGGCGGTTTAGGTTTATAAAATGAAGGTTTATATTGAGCCGATAGGTAGGCTTATAAACGAATTTTCAAAGTTGCCGGGCGTGGGCGCGAAAACTGCGCAAAGATTTGCTTATAAAATTGTAAATATGAGCGATGAAGACGCTAAAGCTTTTGCTGATGCCATCATCAACGTTAAAAACAACGTTCATTATTGTAAGATTTGTGGCAATTTTTCAGAAGGTGATACTTGTGACGTTTGTAAGACGCGCAGTGCAGATGTTATTTGCGTTGTTAAAGAACCGAAAGACGTTATTGCTATTGAAAAATTAAACGAATTTAACGGAGTTTATCACGTTTTACACGGAACTATTTCTCCGTTAGATGGAATAGGCCCAAATGATATAAATATTAAAGGCTTGCTTACACGAATTTCTCAAGGTGGCGTAAAAGAAGTTATAATGGCAACTAATCCTGACGTTGAGGGTGAGGCGACGGCAATGTATATTTCAAACTTGCTTAAACCTTTAGGGGTTAAGGTCACTCGTTTAGCGCACGGGATACCCATTGGCACGGAACTTGAATATGCGGATGAAGTTAGCCTTGCACGCGCATTTATTGACCGCAAAACATTATAAAGAAGGTTATTGATGAAAGTTTCAGTTTTAGGATGTGGTCGTTGGGGGTCGTTTATTGGTTGGTACCTTGCAAATAACGGGCATAAGGTCGTTCAATGGGGTACTGAAGGCAATTATTCGTTTGACGTTTTAAAAAACACAGGACGAAACGAATACGTTGAACTTGATAAAAGAATAACCCTATCAAGCGACCTAAAATATGCAATTGAATATGGTGAGGTTATTATTATTTCCATAAGCGCGCAAGGGCTTAGGGGTTTTATGTCTAGAATAACTCAATTTGACGTTAGCAATAAAAAGTTTGTTTTATGCATGAAGGGAATTGAGGTTGAAACGGGCAAAAGACTTTCAGAAATCGTTTGTGAATGCGGTGTCGATAAGAATAACGTTGCAGTTTGGGTGGGGCCAGGGCATATTCAAGCCTTTGTAAAAGGGTATCCAAATTGTATGGTTATTGACGCTTATAATAAAGAGTTGGTTAAGTTCCTTGCAGATAATTTTAGAGGTGAACTAATAAGGTTTTATTATGGTGACGATATAATTGGGAGCGAAATTGGCGCTGCGGCGAAAAACGTTATGGGGATTGCTGCGGGAATGCTTGACGGTGGAGGATATACCACATTAAAAGGTCCACTTATGGCGCGTGGTGCACGCGAAGTTGCTAGGCTTATTAAGGCTATGGGTGGCAACGAACTTTCGGCTTATGGATTATGTCACTTGGGCGATTATGAAACGACTCTTTTTTCTGAATTTTCAAATAATAGAAAGTTTGGTGAATTGTTTGTAAAAGGTGAAAAATTCGAAAAATTAGCAGAAGGGGTTAGCACGGCAAAAGCAATGCGAAAACTCGGCATTGAATATAACGTTGATTTACCTATAACTAACGCCGTTTATTCCATAATTTATGAAAATAAAGACCCAATGAAAGTTTTCTTAAACTTATTTTCAAGAAGCACGAGAAAAGAGTTTTAAAAATTGAAAAAGGCAATCATTTGATTGCCTTTTGTTTTTAATAATTTTTTAGTATATCGTTTGCGCAGTCTTTTACTGCGCTTTTTAATTTTGAGGGGGAAAGAACTTTAACACCTTTTCCATAACTCATAATTTTCATAACTAAACCGTTATCATATGGTAATTTGACGCTTGCAACGTGCTTTCCATTGATTAAGTTAACGTTTTCAATTCCTAGCCATTCCTCAACGTCGGAAAGGCAGGATTTATCAATTTCAAGCATAACGTCAGTAGTTTCAACGTTTGCATGCCAAAAATCGAGAGGAAGTTCAGATTGTGAGATTTCACGCCTTATAAATGAGTCATTTGTTAAAATAGCGTGTTCAATTCTTCCAGTCTTAAAAAAACGGAATTCGTTTCTTAAATGACAAAAAGCGTATACATACCAAAGACCTTGCTTAAAAACTATAACGTGTGGCTCTATAACTCTCTCGGTTATTTCACCGTTTCTATCGTGATATTTTATTTGAAGTTTTTTCAAACTCTCAATGCTTTTCTGAATTACTAGTAATTTACTTTTATAACCGTTCGTATCACCCCAAGGGCCTGCATCTATAATTAAATTACCGCTCTTTAAGTCAAAGCCACTATATTCGTTTTTTACTGCTGATTTTAATTTGTTAATCGCACTGCTTAAAACTTTATTTGGCACGCTTTCAGTTATAGCGGTCAGAGCGTTTATTGTTTGCTTGAATTCGTTAACCGTCATAAAAGTTGAAGAAAACTTATAAGTGTCAATAATGGCAAAGCCACCTTGATTGCCACGAATAGTATAAATTGGAACGCCTGCACTTTCAAGTCCGCATATGTATCTATGAATACTGCGCACGCTAACTTCGAATTTATAGGCAAGATGCTGTGCTTTGACACACTTTTTCGACAAAAGTTCAAATAAAATTCCAAGCATTATTTCAAATTTCATAATATAAAATCTCCTATAAACATATTTTAATATACAGGCAAAAAATTGTCAAATATATTTAAATAATTTGTTTAATATGACAACCGTGTGTCATGATTTCTTGTTAATATGTTTACAAGAAAGGAGATTAGATATGATTGAAAAAATATTTAACGCGTTGTTTTCTAAAAACAAAAGAATTAAATGTTTAACTTTAGTAAAAGATAGAGAAGTCTTTTTTGATTGTGAAAAAGAACAAATAAATAGTGTTAAGGGAAAAGAATTAAAAACTTCTTTATCAAAATATTTTAGTGAGTGTAAGGGGTTAAATAAAAGTGCAAGAGAAGAATTTTATTCTATCGCTTTGAATTCGCGTGGTCGGCAATAATTCTTGTAATTTGTCTTGAAGAATCTTTTATTGGGTAGTTTTCAAAATTGCGTAAGAAATTTAGTCTGTTAGAATAAGCCGAATTTATTGCTAAAAATAAAGATTTTTCGCTTAATGATTCTTGTCTAACAACGCACGCCAATCCAAGTTTTTCAAAATAATTTGCGTTTAATATTTGGTCGCCACGAGATATACCTTTTGGTAATGGAATCAGAACGCACGGAATTTTTAAGCTCATCAATTCAAAGAGTGTGTTTGAGCCTGCTCTTGAAACGCAAACGGACGCAATGCTTAATGCGTCTTCCATATTGTTTACGTACTCCGTTTGGATATATCCATGCGGAGTTTTTTCTTCTATTAAATTATTTTTTCCACAAATATGCAAAACGTCAAATTTGGTCAATAGATAAGGTAGAGCAGAGCGAATAGTTTGATTTAAAATTTTTGCCCCTTGACTTCCACCTGTCACTAAT
Source organism: Clostridiales bacterium (assembly GCA_015055725.1). Taxonomy (GTDB): domain Bacteria; phylum Bacillota; class Clostridia; order Christensenellales; family Borkfalkiaceae; genus UBA1259. The sequence goes on from SVHO01000008.1 coordinate 23,060, forward strand.
AATATAGGCTTTCTTCCGTTAAAACCAAAATTTTTTAACGATTCAACCTTGTTTGAATTAAAAATTTCTTTTCGTAAAGGTGGACCAACGAACTCTCCATTTTTTAGTGTTTTTGCTGTTTCAGGAAATGACGTTAAAACTTTTTTCGATAATCTTGCCGATATTTTGTTTGCTAAACCTACAGTAAAGTCACTTTCGTGTGATATCACGGGAATTTTTCGTCTATACGCAGAAATAACGGTTGGTAAGGATACAAATCCGCCTTTAGAAAAAACAACGTCTGGCTTTATTTTGTCTAAAATTTTACCTGCTTTTATAATTCCATGAGTAAGAGTAAAAGGGATTGAAAGGTTTTTGATTATTTCACCGCGTTTTAATTTAGTGCACGGCACGCCAAAATATTCTAAATTAGCATTTTTAACTATTTCTTTTTCAATTCCGTTTTCACTGCCGATATAGACTATTCTATCAAAATCTTTTTTTAAATAAGGTAATAGCGCGATATTTGGTGTACAATGACCTGCCGTTCCGCCACCCGTTAAAACAATTGTTGCCATACCATATATTTATGCGTAAAAATGAAAAAATGTATACAAAAAAAGGACCCCGTTGAATTTGAGGTCCTTTTAACTTGTTTAATGTTATTCTTTGTCTGAATCGTCGCCAAACACTTCAATATCACCGTATACGTATGAGTCAAGTTGTTCTTCGCTGTTTTCTTCGAGAGTTTCTTCGTTATTTTCGGTATCAGCATTTTCTTCTTCAACGTAATCGGTTGCATCTTCTTCGGTGGGTTCTTCTATTGCAGTTTCTTTAGCAACCTTAGTGTTGGTTTTTTTGCTCTTTATTCTACTAGTTATCGTGTAGTGGGATTTTGCATCACTCTTATTTGCTTTGCGTCTTCTTCTAATATTCTTAATAAACAACATTATAATTGCTATTACTAAAGAAACACCTAAAAGGATAGAGGAGAAGGATAACCAGAAGGTTGACGGGTCAGTTTGTGTAGTGCACCCTTCAGACTTGTCTTCTTCTTCGGGTAAATTAGCATATGGGTCGTTAGCGACAGGGTCGATAGTATTATAAATTGCATAAACCATCGTTTCGTTGGTAGCCCAAACGTAATTTGAAGAATAAGAAATATCGTTTTTAGAGCCAACTTGTTCGTCGTTAAATTTCTTTTCAAGGTCTGTTAATTGACGTTCGAAAGAGTAAAGCGTGTCAATATTTTCTTGACCTGCAGTGTAAAGTGGGTTTTTGTTGTCTTCAACAGAGAATGCGTTGGCTTTCTTTAATGGCTCGTTGAACGCATCAGTTGAAGTAATCGTCACGTCTTTAACGAAAACGTATCCTTGTGAAGCAGGTTCGGTTGAAACGTTTTCGCGCCTACCACCATTCCAAATTTCCACGCGGAAATTCTTTTCAGAAGCGCCGGTTGCAACGTAGAAATTCAACGTAATCCATTCGTTGCTTCCCATAACGTTTTGGTCAGCTTTTAATTGAAGAGCCAAATCACTATGTTCTGCGCCCGTTTCGTTATCATTAAATTTATCAAGAGTTAAAACTTCTTTTGAGTTGTTTTCAACGTTCACTAAATATACGTAAGCCGTTGCGCCACCGTAAACGCGGAGAGTCACGGAAACTTTTGCACGCGAACTTGAAGCAATTGTATTATTGGGGCCAACGTATCCATATCTATTGGCGTTAGCATTGTAAATCATTATAGGTTGAACGTTGTTGTCACCATTTTCAAACGCTAGAGCATCAGATAAATTTTCTAAACCAGGGAGTTTTTCGTACTCATTGATATATTTAGTATTAATCAAACCTGCATAGTTGCCGTTTTCACCATGAGTTCTAGTGTTGATGTCTTTTTCAAGTGTAGAACCTGCAGTTTCTTCTAAGATGTAGAAGTGGTTTGCAACGACACCGTGATATCCTTTAACGTTGGTTGGGTGATGGGTAATTGTTCCAAAATCACTTGCAACGGGGGAGAAAGAATAAGATTCTTGCGTTTCTTTATCGTTGAAATCAGAAATGTTGCCAGCATAAAGTGCAACGTTTCCACTCGCGGTGCTCGTTAATAAATTGTAAATATCATAAAGTTTTTCTTGCGTAGCGGTAGCATCTTCATCTTTAACAGTTGAGCCGGTTGAAAGAACCAAAGAAGAAACGTAAACGTCGCCACTAGCAAATTCATAAGGTTGAGTTGAAGTACGAACGTCGGCAGGGCCGATAACTAAATGAATTTCAAATTTTCTATCGTTGCCTGAAATAAAGTTGTTTTTAATAACTAAGCTAATTTTTTGCCAATCGTCACCAACGGTTGATGCAGAGGCTATCGAAGCATTAACAATATCATTATCTTTGTTGCCGTCGAGTGAAAGGTCTAAAACGTTTACAGTTATTGAATTAGAACCGAATTTGCTTAATTTATTTTTAACATAAAAATTTACGTTTACAAATTCTTGGTTTTTAACTTCGAATAAGTTGCTAGACCATTTGAAAGTATAACTTTGTTTATTGAGTGTGATTTTCCTTACGGTTGCATTTTCAAATGGAAGGTCGGTATTGTCGGTTGTTATAGTTGGGGTTGCGTTGCCGAACGGATTACCAGTTTGAAGTGATTCGTCCAGGGTAAAGCCTGCATTTTCATTAACGTCTAAATTAGTTAAAGTTTTAAAGTAATTAGCCGTTTCAGTTGACGAAGCGAGATATTTATCAAAAGACATATCGTGGAGAACGTATCCTGACATAGCGTAGCCGTCGGTTGCGTTTCCGTTAACTGAGAATTGTTCAGCGTCTATTTTAATAGCGTTTTCACTATTGTAAATAAATTCGGTTGAATTTTCTTGCGTTTGTGAATTAGTTTGCGTTGTGAATTCTTCTTCGGTTATTTGCTCAAAGTCAACGTCGTCAAAGTATACGGTTCCTTTGGTCAAACCATTTTTGCCATATCCTAAACCAAGTGAAAGGGTTAAGGTGCAGTCAAAATTTTCGTCAGCCTTAACGTAAACAACGTATTTGGTCCATTCGTTGGCAACAATATTGGTTATAGCGAAATCAGATTGAGTGTTTCCGTTAAAACTCGTAGCAAGGCGAACGTTTGCATTACAATCAACGTCAGTATAATCTTCTGAAAGGTTTTGAGTTTTAACCCAAACTGAAATTTTGGCGTATTCGCCTTTATTTAATTGAATTTTTGATGAAGAAGTGATTTTTTGTGAGGTGCCGAATTCATAATATTCTCTAGTACCGTAATTGCTGAGCATATAAACGATATTATCTTTAGCACCGGGGCGAGCGCCTGGGTTTTTATAACCGTCGGGATTATTGGTTTCGTCATACGTGAAATAATTATCAATAATAAATTTTTTCAAATCGTCTGAAGAGGGAACGTATTTATCGTCTTGGTCGGGGTTATATTCAGCGTCCTTTTTAATCGATTCCTTAATTTCAGTGTCCGTTAATCCGCCCGTAGCGTTTGCCTTATGACCATTGTTTTTATAAAGCGCGTTTAAAAGTTCTTCCCAAGCATCTTCACTTACTTTGACTACGCCTGAAGTTGCGCTAAACGCACTATTGGGGTCAGCACCCGTGTCTTCTGATTTAGACCAACCGGTAGGTGAGGTTTTTGGGAAATCAGTAAGTTCAAGTTTGTTGAGCCCGTAAGAGAAAGATGGGTTGCTTATCTTACCATCATCAGTTTCGGTATAAGTATATTCGGGAAACTCGTCTTTATTAGAAGAGTTATTGTTGCATGCAACAGAAAAGAAGATTGACGAAAAAAGCACGCCAATCAACATTAAAATAACTAAAAATCTTGCCCCGTTTCTTTTTATAAAGTTTTCTCTCGCCATAATTCACCTTCGCAAAAATAGACTATAAAATGTTTTATATAATATTATGAAATAATTATATAGTATTTTTAATCAAAAATCAACCGAACTAAACAACATTACGAGTAATTTTATAAAATTTTTTGTTAAAAATTAATAAAAATGCGCACAATGTAGTTATGACAAAGAAAAAAGAAGATAACTCTGTTAGTTTTAGTGATAAAAAAGTTGTTTTATTTTCAATATTAACGGGGGCGATTTCAGGGTTTATAAATGGAGTTTTTGGTGGTGGCGGTGGAATGATTGTTGTTCCTATGCTAGTGCATTTATTAAAGAGAGCTCCACAAAAAGCCCACGCGACCGCAATTCTAATTATATTGCCCTTATCAGTCGTTAGCAGTATTTTATATTTTACGTTTGGGAAATTTTCGCTTAGTACAGGAATACCCACGGGTATTGGTGTAATTATAGGCGGGGTTTTAGGTGCGTTATTGCTCTCTAAGATGTCATCAAAAACATTAACGATAATTTTTTCGGTTGTAATGGCAGTTGCAGGGGGGAAGATGTTGTTTTTTTAGGTGTGTATGAAGTATTTTTGGTATGTAATTGCAGGTGTTCTAGGTGGCGTTTTAGGTGGAATGGGAATGGGTGGTGGTACGATTCTAATTCCGATCTTGACAATATTTTTAAATGTAAAACAACATACTGCGCAAGCAATAAATTTGATTAGTTTTATCCCAATGGCTGTTGTGACTTTAATTATTCATATTAAAAACAAGTTGATTGATTACAGAAAAGTTCTTTGGATAATACTTCCAGGGGTGATTACTTGTGTTGGGGGTTTTTTTGTTTGCAAAGTGCTTGCGGGTGATGTGTTGGGTAGATGTTTTGGTGGTTTTTTAATTTTGTTATCTGTCTTTCAGTTTGTGACTGAAATTAAGAGAAAAACAAAAAAATAATTTGTGCATTTTTTTGTTGGCACTAATTTAAAAATTTTGATTTTATTCATTGTTTTAGTGAATTTTAATTTAAAAATTCAGTTTTTTTCATTGAATTATTCAAATAAATTAAATTGTTTTATAAAATTGCACAAAATTTTCAAAAAGGTATGTACAAACCAAATATCTTGTGTTATAATTTAAGAAAATAATACACGGTATGGTGAAAAGAATTGGAAAAAATTGCTATCATTGATTTAGGCTCGAATACAGCAAGATTACTTTTAGTGGAAGTTAAAGAAAACGGACATTTTCAAATAGTTGACCAACTCAAAGAAGCTCCGCGTCTTGGCGAAGGGATGGAAAGAGACGGTTTTTTAAAGCCTGCACGTATACAAGAAACTATTAAAACTTTAAAAATGTTTAGAAAGCTTTGTGACGTTAACGGTATAGAACGCATTATTGCAGTTGCAACTGCTGCCGTTCGCCGTGCAAAAAACCAACGTAGTTTTTTAGATGAAGTTTCAGCAACTTGTGGAATTAAACTTCGCGTTTTAAGTGCAGAAGAAGAGGCTGTTTACGTTTATAGGGGTGTTATCAACACAATGGATATTCCCAAGGGAATAATTCTTGAAATCGGTGGCGGTAGCACAAAAATTATTTACTATAATAGGCGTAATTTACTTAACTACGAAACTTTGCCGTTCGGGGCTATAACTTTAACCGAACTTTTTGCAAGTGATGGTCTTACGCCGATTGAGCAAGCCGAAAAAGTTGAAGAGTTTTTCCTTGAACAATTAAAGAGAATTGAGTGGCTTAAAGATGTTGACCCTGAGGTTCAAATGATAGGTGTTGGCGGGTCGTTTAGAAATCTTTGTCGTATGACGAAAATTATGAAAAAATATCCGCTTAAAGCGATTCATAATTACGTTGTCAACGATAATGATTTTACGCACGTTTATGACTTATTAAAAGGGCTTGATTTAGATAGAAAGAAAAAGATTAAAGGATTATCAAGTGGCAGGGCAGATATTCTTCCGAGTGCATTTGCAGCAATATCTGCATTTAAAAAATATTTAAATCTCGAAAAAATAGTTATAAGTGGAAGTGGCTTGCGTACGGGTATAATGTATAATTATGCAGTTCCGTCTACTTTAGACAAGCCTATTACTGACGTTTTGTCGTTTAGTCTTGCTAATTTAGTTGATTTTTATGGTTGTGACCAAAAACATACCGAACAAGTTGTTAATTTGTCAGTTCAGCTATTTAAGCAACTTCGTGTTTTGCATAAATTCCCAAGGCAACATTTGAAAATTCTAAAAGTTGCTGCAACGCTTTACGGGGCAGGCAAAAGAGTTGGGTTCTATAATTATGAAAAGCATAGTGGGTATATGATTCTTAATTCAAATATTTACGGTATAAGCCATAGAGATTTAGTAATGGCGTCGTTCGTTGCGTCAAATACTGCAATTGAAGATATAAATCCGTTTGACTGGGCAAGGTATCGTGATTTAGTAAATGACGAAGATATGGATGCAGTCAGAAAAATGGGTATAATTTTACGTATTGCATGCAGTTTAGACCGCAGTTTATCTTCAATCGTTAAAGGGATTAACTGTGATATTTTAGGTGACTCGGTCATTATGAAGACAGAAGTTGATGGAGATGCTACGCTTGAAATCAACTCTGCTCTTGAAATCGGTTCTGATTTTAGAAAAATCTTTAAGAAAAATCTTGAAATATTATAATTTTTTAACGGCGCCGTGCTGGTCACGGCGTTTGTTTTTAGTAAAGGATGAATAAATATGGCACAGAAAAAATTAGCTATTGATTTTGATAGCGTTTACACTAACATTTATATGCTTGGTAGTGGTTTAGTTTTGTGTGAACCAACCGTTGCTGCCGTTAGTCAAGATGATAAAAAAGAAGTTAAAGCAGTAGGGGATGAAGCGAAAAAACTTATTGGCAAAACTTCAAAGAATACGAAAATTGTTTTCCCTGTTTTCGAGGGGGAAATCGTCAATGAAAAAGTTGCAACTGGACTATTGAGTAAGTTTTTTGAAAAGATTGAAGTAAAAAACGGCATTTTTGGTTGCCAAATCCTTTTTTCTGTTCCTTGTGGTGTCACGGCTGATATGATTGAAAAGTATAAAAAAGTTGCAAAAAACTGTGGAGCAGGCAAAACTTTCTTTGTTGAAGCACCGCTACTTTCTGCTCTTGGACAAAGGATTCCTTTAAATGATGCAACGCCGTGTTTTATAATAGACATGGCAGGTGGAGTGACAAATATCGGCGCTGTTTCACTTGATGGTGTTATAGCTGGAATTTCCGTAAATTTTGGCGCGAATAAGGTTAGTACGGATATTATTGATTATTTAGCAGAAAATTACGGTATACAAATAGGATTGTTAACTGCTGAAAGGCTTAAAAAAGAAATAGGTAGCCTTGATGAATTTGATGCTTTAACTTCAATTGTTAACGGTAGAGATGTTAAAACGGGCGCACCTAAATCGATTTCAATTAAAGCAAAAGATATATTGGAACCCGTAAAAAAATATTACGATAAAGTCTCTGAGCTTGCGCTTTCATTACTTAAAAAATTACCGCCAGAAGTTTCGGCTGAAATTAGGCATGCAGGTGTTTACGTTTCAGGGTTAGGTGCAAATGTTTACGGCTTGGAAAAATATTATTCGAATATTTTCGATATGCAAATAAACGTTTCTGAAAGTGCAACTTCTTCAGTTGCGCTTGGTGGAGGCGTTGCTTTGGGCGACGTTGAATTGCTTAAAAAAATTGCTTTACCTGTTTAATTAAAATTTTCTTTTTATAATAATATAATACGACATATTGCCACGTGTTTTGATAAAAAACGTCAAAGCACGTGGTTTTTTCTTTGTTAAAATTTGATAAGAGAGGTTGATATGGCACGAAAAATAGTTATAACGTCTGGCAAAGGTGGTGTTGGAAAGACAACCGTTGGGGTAAATTTGGGGAATGAACTTGCTAGAATGGGTGCAAGAGTCGTTTTGATAGACGTTGATTTTGGACTTAATAACGTAGACGTTGTTATGGGGGTTGAGTCACGTGTGATTTACGATTTAAACGACGTTGTAATAGGTAGATGTAGATTAAAGCAAGCGTTGGTTCAAAGTGAAAAAAATAAAAATTTATACGTTTTGCCATCGGGTAGCGGAGACGGTACGAATATTAGTGGTCAAAATATTAAACTTGTAATAGAAAATTTGTCACAGGCTTTTGATTACGTTTTTATTGATTCTCCTGCTGGCATAGATTTAGGGTTTCATAGAGCGGTTGCCTGTGCAAACGAAGCGTTGGTCGTCACAACGCCAAATTTAACAAGTTTGAGAGATGCTAATAAGGTTATTTCAATTTTGAAAAGTTATAGATTGAGTCAGGTTAACTTAGTAATAAATCGTGCAAGAGGAGATTTAATGTTAAACGATAAAATGATGATGCCAGATGACGTTAAAAGCATCTTAAAAACTGACCTTATTGGTGTTCTGCCCGAAGAAGACGACGTATTTTTAAGTTGTGGATATGGATTAAGCAAAAGAACTGATTCTTACCGCGCGTATAAAATTCTTGCAGAGAACATACATAAAGGAACTAAAAAAACGTTTGACGTGACGAGCAAATACGTTGGTTTTTTCGGTAGTATAAGAAGGAGTTTAAAAAGGAATATATAATGAAGAGAAAAGCGTCAGAAATTATGCGCGTTCAAAATCTTTTAGAAGGGGATAGATTATCAGGTGGGAAAGAATTTGAAGAAGCTTTACTCTTTGATTTAACCACTTTGCTTAAAGATTACTTTGATATTCGCGAAAATATTGAGTTAAAAATTGAGAAAGAAAATAAAATTTATAAGATTTCAATTGGTTTTAACGCGATTACAATTAAAAACTTTGGCGTGTTGAACAAGTTGAATAATAATTAGTGTTTAACTTATTTTTTATAACTAATTATGTCACACATAATTATTCTTTTGCGTATAATATCAACAAAAAAGCAAATATTAACGGTAGGAGAGTCGGTTATGCTTTTAGGTATTATTATAGGCGTTGTAGTTGGTGTTAATTTAGGGCTGTTAATTTTCTCATTTTTTAACGTCAATAGACAATAAGTTGAAAAAATTAGTATTTGAAATAGTATTAGAAAAGGTGCTTATCTTTTAAGTGCCTTTTCTTTTTATTTTACTGAAAATTCGTTTATTTTGTTCCAATAATTGACAACCAAAATGTTATACGATATAATGTAATATATTTATTATATAAGAAGTAGGTGTTGTATGAGTATCAAATATTATCTTGCTATTGATATTGGCGCATCAAGTGGTAGACACATTTTAGGCTGGATTGAAAATGGTAAATTAAATCTTGAAGAAGTTTATCGTTTTAAAAACGGTGCAATTCGTGTTGATGATAAACTTGTTTGGGATAGCGAAAATTTGTTTAACAGTATAGTTGAAGGGCTGAAAGAATGTAAAAAAGTTGGTAAAATTCCTGTAAGTATTGGTATTGATACTTGGGGGGTTGATTACGCTTTGCTCGATAAAAACGATAATCTTATCGGTGAAATTTATTCTTATAGATACGATAGAACACAAAAAGTTGTTGACGAAGTTCATTCTATAATCTCTGAAGAAGATGCTTATAATAGAACAGGTGTTCAAAAGCAAGTTTATAATACCATCTATCAACTTTATAGCGACAAGAAAACTGGTAAATTAAATAATGCCGAAACTTTCTTAATGACACCTGATTATTTGCATTATTTGCTTACTGGGGTAAAGAGCAACGAATATACGATTGCGTCTACCACGGGTCTTTTAAATGCAAAAACGCGTGATTGGGATTATGAACTCATTGAAAAATTAGGGCTTAAAAAATCATTATTCAAAGAACTTTCAATGCCTGGTTCTGTGGTTGGTGAACTTAAAAAGGAAATCGCTGAAAAAGTTGGCTTTTCAGCAAAAGTCTGCTTGCCTGCAACTCACGATACGGCAAGTGCAGTTATGGCTGTTCCAAACGAAAATATGCCACTTTATATTTCAAGTGGAACGTGGTCGTTGATGGGGGTTGAAACTCCGGACGAAACCACAACTTCGGAAGCGCGTCTTTCTGGTTTTACTAATGAAGGTGGTTATGGCAAAAGCGTTAGATTCTTAAAAAACATAATGGGTCTTTGGATGATTCAATGTGTTAAAAAAGAATATGACGATAAATATAGTTTTGTGGATTTTGCAAATTTAGCAAGAGAAGCTAAAGATTTTAATAGTGTTGTTGACGTTAACGATATGTCTTTCTTTGCTCCTTCAAGTATGATTGATGCGGTAAAAGATTACTGCAAAAAAACAAATCAAAAAGTTCCAAATACTGTTGGTGAAATTGCTCTTTGTGTTTATACGAGTTTGGCGGAATGTTATGCTAAGGCAGTTGACCAAATTGAACGTATTACGGGCAAAAAGTTTGCAGAAATAAATATTGTTGGCGGTGGATGCCAAAACACCTTGCTAAACGAGCTCACTGCGCTTAAAACTAAAAGAAACGTAATTGCTGGACCTATTGAAGCAACGGCAACGGGTAATATCCTTGCGCAAATGCTTGCTAACGGCGAAATTTCAACCCTTAATGAAGGAAAAAGAATTATTAACGAATCGTTTGAAATTAAAAGGATAAAATAGTGGTGACTATATGAAAAAGAATGTTTTTGACGTGCTTAAAGAAAGAGGATTTATTAAGCAAACTATTTTTGAAGATGAGTTATATGAAAAATTAGGGAGCGAAAGTGTACCGTTTTATATTGGTTTTGACCCAACGGCAGATAGTTTGCATATTGGGCACTATATACCAATTATGGCTATGGCTTGGATGCAAAAATACGGGCATAAACCCATTGCGCTTTTTGGTGGTGGAACGGGTATGATTGGCGACCCCTCAGGAAGAAGTGATATGCGCCAAATGATGACTATTGAAACGATAAATCACAACATTGAATGTTTCAAAAAACAAATGTCAAGATTTATAAGTTTTGAGGGCGAAAACGCCGCAATTATTGCAAATAACGCAGATTGGCTTTTAAACCTTAATTACGTTAATTTCTTGCGTGATATAGGCGCTTATTTTTCAGTTAATAAGATGTTAACCGCTGAATGCTTTAAGCAAAGGATGGAAAAAGGTCTCACTTTCCTTGAATTTAATTATATGTTGATGCAAGGATATGACTTTTTATATTTAAATCAAAAGTACGGTTGCATGTTAGAAGTTGGTGGTGACGACCAGTGGAGTAATATGCTTGCCGGTGTTGATTTGATTAGAAGAAAAGAGAAAAAGAGCGCGTTTTGTTTAACTTGTACCTTGCTTTTAAATAGTGAAGGTAAAAAAATGGGCAAAACACAAAAAGGCGCGCTTTGGCTTGATGAAAACAAGTGCTCTGTTTACGATTTTTACCAATATTTCCGCAACGTTGAAGACGTTAAAGTTGAAGAATGTATGCGTCTTTTAACTTTTATGGAGATGGAAGAAATTAAGGAACTCACTAAATATAACGACCAAAGAATGAACGTTGCAAAAGAACGTCTCGCATTTGAAGTGACAAAACTCGTTCACGGTGAAGAAAAGGCTCTTGAAGCTCAAAAACAAGCACACGCTGCTTTTGGTGGCGGAGATGCAAACGATATGCCTACGGTTGAAATTGAAAACGTTTCACTCGTTTCTGATTTGCTCGTTGCGGTTGGGCAAGCAAAATCTAAAGGAGAAGCGAAACGTCTTATAGAAGGGGGCGGAGTTTCAATTGATAATCAAAAAATTAGCGACCCGTTTGCCTCTCTTTCTGATGAAGTTTTGTCTAAAAAAGAATTTATTCTTCACAAGGGCAAAAAAGTTCATATAAAAGTGATAATAAAATGAGTAGCGGATTTTTTACCGTTTCAGGACAGTTTGAAAATACTATAGTTATTGAGCGTTCAAAGTTTATTTGTAGCGTTAAAAATATAGAAAACGAAGACGATGCTAAAGCATTTATTGAAAGCGTTAGAAAAAAACATTCACTTGCAAACCATAATTGCTACGCATATATTGCAGATGATAAAGGCTTAGTCCAAAAATTTTCTGATGACGGCGAACCACAGGGAACGGCAGGCCTTCCTATGCTTGACGTTCTAAAAAACAAAAAAATGTTTAAAACGGTTGTTGTTGTCACTAGATATTTTGGTGGTGTTAAACTCGGCACTGGTGGACTTGTTCGCGCGTATGGTGGTTCGGTTATTGAGTGTTTGCAAAAATCTAAAATCGTTGACATGCAACAAGCGGTTTTTATGTCGGTTGACGTTGATTACGATTTATACTCAAAATTATTAAAAATGTTTTCTGTGCCAAACGTTAGCGTTATAAATACAGAGTTTTCTAATTTTATTACCGTTGATTTTGCGGTAAAAAATGATTTTCAAAAAAGTTTCATTGATAATTTAACTGATGTTTTTAACGGTAAAGTTAGTGCTAAAATAAGTAAAATCGATTATCACGCATTCGGGTGAGAATATGTCAAAAATAACTGCTATAACCCTTCAAGAGAAAAATAAAAAACGTTGCAACTTGTTTGTAGACGGCGAATTTTTTGCGGGGATTAGCGTTGAAACTGCGTTAAAAAATCGATTGAAAGTTGACCTTGAAATTGACCAAAAATCCTTAAAAGAAATTTTAGATGAAGATGAACGTGCGTATGCTCTCGCAAAAGCGTTTGATTACGTGTCTAAGGCGATAAAAACCAAGCGTCAAGTAAAAGATTATTTGCTTAGGAAAGGATTTTCAGAAGATGCGGTTTGGTTTTGCATTGATAAACTAAAAGAATATTCGTATATTGACGATTGTGAATATAGTAAGCGTTATATTGAAAGTGTTTCAAAAACGCAAGGTAAAAGGCTTGTTGAATATAAATTGATGTCTAAAGGTGTTAGAAAAGAAGATATTTCTTGTGCGTTTGAGCAAACGGAAATTGATTCTAAGGAAAATGCGAAAGCTTTAGCCGTTAAGCATCTGAAAAACAAGGAAATCACTAAAGAAAATATTGCTAAAACGTATAGGTATTTGATTGGACGCGGATTTTCATATGATGATGTTGATTATGCTATGTCTTCCCTAAAAAGTGAGGATTAAATGGAGAGAATTTTAACCACAGAACAAATACGTTTAGCAGATGAATACACTATAAAAACCCTTGGAGTTCCCGAAGAGATTTTGGTTGAAAGGGCGGGTAAATGCGTTGCTGATGAAATCAAAAAACGGTTCTTTGGAGGGCGCGTTTTAGTTTGTATTGGGAAAGGAAATAACGGTGCAGATGGGCAAGTCGTTGCGCGTGAACTTTCTAAGACACACGGTTTTTCTGTTGCTACTATTAACGTAGCAAATGGAATTTTAAAGTTGTTTGACAAAAAGTATGATATTATAGTTGATTGCATTTTTGGCACGGGACTAAATAGAGAAGTTGACGGTAAATTTAAAAAAGCGATTGATTTAATAAATAGCAGTGGCGCATTCGTTGTTTCTTGTGATATTCCAAGTGGCTTAAACGGGGATAACGGTAAGGTTATGGGAGTGGCGGTAAAAGCCAATTTAACCATAGCGATTCAAGAATTAAAGTTGGGGCATTTCCTTAACGACGGCCCCGATTATTCTGGAGAAATTGTTGCAAAAGATATAGGGTTAAGCATTTGGGGTGACAATTACGTTAAACGGCTAAACAATGCGTCCGTTAGTTCCTTTTTTTCAAAACGTAATAAAAACGTTCATAAAGGAAATTTTGGTAAGACTTGTATTTTAGGTGGTAGCGAAAATTACACGGGGAGTGTTATTCTTTCAACAAATGCTCTTTGCGCACTTAAAATGGGCGTTGGATACGTTAATTTAGTCGTTCCTAAGAGTTTGTTTAACGCATACGTTGGAAAAGTTCCCGAGGCGTTGCTCGGACATTTTGACGATAGTGAGCAAACGCTTGTCGATATAAATGCAATCGATAAGTTGCTTAAATACGGTTGTATTGCAATCGGAATGGGTATGGGGGTTAACGAGAGAGTTTACCAAACTATCAAATATTTACTCTCTAATTATGAAGGTAAACTTTTGATTGATGCTGATGGATTAAACTCATTGTCAAAATTTGGCGTTAATATTTTAAAAAATAAAAAATGTGAAGTCGTTTTAACTCCACATATTGCCGAATTTTCAAGGCTAACCGGAAAATCTGTTCAAGAAATTCTTGATGACCCTATAACATATGCAATTGAATTTGCTAATGAATACGACGTTATAGTTCTTTTAAAAAATGCAGTAAGCGTTATTACTGACGGGGTTGAAGTCTATTTAAATACAACTGGCACGCCGTCCATGGCAAAGGCTGGTAGTGGTGACGTTTTGAGTGGTATAACCGCAGGACTTTTAGCAAGAAGTACCGAATCGTTATTAGCGGTTGCATGTGCGTCTTATATATTTGGCAAGGCGGGGGAAAATGCAACTTTAAAGCAAAACGAATACACCGTTATCGCAAGTGATATTGTTAATTCTTTACCGACTGTTATAAATACGCTTTTTTAAGCTATAAAAAAACCAAAACCACCGTTTAATATCATAATTATCAAATAAACGTTTAATGCGATAAACATTGGCATTAAAACCATCATAAAAAGGCTTTTTAATCGATATTTAAAGATAAACATAAAGATAAAAATGCCTGTGGCTCCGCCAAGGATTCCAGTAAGAACTAACTTTGTGTCGCTTATAGCAATATTTTCTTCGTCACCTCTTTCACGTGCTTTTTTCTGGAAATTAAGCATTAAAACACCATAAAAATTTATTGCTAAAAAATAAACTATTGTTAAAACGTAAACGATAATAGGCATAATATTTATAACTTATTATGCTCAAAAAAGCGATTTTTATTAACTAATAAGGTTTAAAATATAAAAAAGAGGTTTTATTATGAAATGTATGTATTGTGGATGCCTTGACAGTAAGGTTATTGACTCGCGTTCTGCTGACGACGGTACTATAATACGTCGTAGGCGTGAATGTATAAAATGCGGTAAGCGTTTTACCACCTATGAAACGGTAGAAAACACGCCTATTTTCGTTGTTAAAAACAGTGGTGTTAGGCAAGCGTTTGACCCTAATAAAATTCGTTCGGGTATAATTAAAGCATGTGAAAAACGCCCTGTTCCTGCAAGCACTATTGATAAGTTGATTGACGATATTCAAAAGAAAATCTATAATTCTTTAGCGCAAGAAGTCACTAGCAAAGAAATTGGCGAAATGGTTTGCGAAGCACTTAAGGATATTGACGAAGTTGCTTACGTTCGCTTTGCATCAGTATATCGTTCGTTTACAGATACCACTTCTTTTATTAAAGAATTAGAAAAAATGGTTAAAAAAGATAAATAAAGGGGATATACATATGAACAAATGGGATGAAAGATTTATGCAACTTGCAGAAACAGTTGCAAACTGGTCGAGTTGCTATCAAGAAAATAGACATGTTGGTGCAGTTGTGGTCAAAGATAAAAGAATTTTAACTACGGGTTATAACGGAGCGTCAAGCGGGATTGAAAGTTGTGCTGAAAGGGGTGAATGTTTACGTCGTGTTAGAAATATTGCAAGTGGAACTATGCAAGAAGTTTGCTACGCCGTTCATGCAGAACAAAACGCAATTATTCAAGCTGCAAAACTTGGCGTTAGTTTAGAAGGTGCAACAATGTACGTGACCCACCAACCTTGCGTTATTTGCACGCGCATGATTTTGAACTCTGGAATTAAAACTGTTATCTATAAAAACGGCTATCCAGACGAATTTGCCTTAGAATTATTCTCTAAATCAGACGTGAAATTAATAAAATATGAAGATTTAGAAAAAAACTGATTAAATATGCTTGCTAAATTTTTAAAAATAGTTTAGAATATATCGTGCCGTGTGAAAGTCACGGCTTATGGAGAGCTATCGAAGTGGTCATAACGAGGCGGTCTTGAAAACCGTTTGGGTGCAAGCCCACGGGGGTTCGAATCCCTCGCTCTCCGCCAATTAAAAAACCCCTTTTGTCTACCACGACAAAAGGGGTTTTTTAATGCTTTTTAGGCAAAAATCAGGCAAAATTCAGCAAAATAGGCACATTTTAAGCGTCGGAGAGCTCAAATCGGCTTCTTCGACGCCTTTTTTCTTTGCTGCAGCGGTCAAAATGCTGGTGTACTTTTTACTGTTCTTTACAGAAATAAAGAACGCCCAAAAGTACACGGCAGGAGAGATTTGAACCTAAAATCATGCGTTTTTTGCAAAAGAGGTACGAAAATGCACCCCTTGCCCCTTTACAAATTCCATAAATCGTGCTATACTATACTATGTATAACTATAAAATTCTGCAATGCAAGAAACGGAGAGCGCAGTATGAATATTAAAAACATCAACGTAAACAAGTACCCTATTTCACAGATGTTAGATCCCGAATCAAAAATCGTATTCGAGATACCGAAGTACCAGAGAGAATATATCTGGGGTACACGTCAGTGGGAGCAGCTCTTCGATGACTTGATTGAAAACAGCGACGGATACTTCCTCGGCTCGATTATATGCATCAATACGACGGTGGACTCCATCAACTCTCCGAAGTTTGAGGTGGTCGACGGCCAGCAGCGTCTCACGACTATCAGCATTTTTCTGACCGCTTTGTACTCTGAACTGAACGCACTGTACGATGACCTTGACGAAGACCAGCAGGCAGACGTATTGCAGATAAAGCGTCGTTTGGTATTGAAAAAGACGACAGCGGACATCCGTATTATTCCTCAAGTTCAGAATCAC
>SVHO01000048.1 GCA_015055725.1 Clostridiales bacterium
AAGGTATTTGCGTTTACCAGTATCGTCTAATTGCTTAATCTTTTCACCAATAAACTTAAAGCCTACTGGAGTCTCAATCAATTCAACACCGTAATCGTCAGCGATAAGTTTTGCCATACCCGTACTAACGAAACTCTTTACAACAAAGCCTTTCTTGTTAAGTTTCCCTGTTTCATTAAGGCGCTTTAAAATATAGTCAAGAAGTAATATTCCCGCTTGATTTCCCGAAAGAGTTATAAACGCACCCTTATCGTCACGCACTGCAACACCTAATCTATCGCAATCGGGATCTGTACCAAATACAACGTCTGCCTTATTAAAATCCGCCATTTTAATACCGAGCGTAAGCGTTTCTTTCATTTCAGGGTTTGGCACTTCCACTGTGGAAAATTCGGTGTCCTTTTTTGTTTGCTCAGGAACAAGCATTGCGGAAATTCCCATCTTTTTTAATATAGTCGTAACAGGCACATATCCACTTCCATGAACGGGTGTGTAAACAAGTTTAATATTTTTACCGACTTTTTTTACTTCCTTTCTAGAAAGAGATAGCTTTTTAATTGTCTTATAGTACTTTTTATCTATACTTTTAGGAACGATTTTTACTTTGTTTTCTTTTTCTTCGTCGTATAATATTTTATCTGACAATGCGTCGCCAATTTCTTCAATATATTTAACTACTTCAGCGGTTGCCTCAGGTGGCATCTGTGCTCCGTCCTCACCGTAAACTTTATAGCCATTATATTCTTTTGGATTATGACTTGCCGTTATCATTATTCCCGCAACAGTTTTTAGTTCTCTTACGGCATATGATAACATCGGTACTGGATGCACGTCGTTAAATATGTATGTCTTTATCCCATTGGTGGCTAATACTATCGCCGATGCGTATGCAAATTCAAAAGACATTCTTCTCGTGTCGTAAGAAATTACAACACCCTTTGACATAGCCTTTTCGCCAAGCGTCTTTATATATTCAGCAAGACCTTGTGTAGCACGCTTAACAGTATATACGTTCATCATATTAGTCCCAAGCCCAATAATACCACGCATGCCTGCCGTGCCAAATTCTAAATCTTTACCAAATCTATATTCTATTTCCTTTTCATCTTTTTCAATTTCAACAAGTTCTTTTATTTCTTTTTCATTAAGTTTATTAGAATCAAGCCATGATTTATACAAATTTTTATACATAAACGAATTTCTCCGCTATTTATTTATTATATTAACTGTTATATTATACATAAATATGGTAATTATGTCAAAGAAATTTTATTTTTATAGCACTCAAATCGACTTTTTTATTTTTTAAAAGTTTTTTCCATAAAAATTTTCAAAAAATAAATTGTAAACAGTTGACAATCACTTATTTTTTAAGTATAATTAGTTAGCATTGTTTCTGGAAAGATGATGCGGGTGTAATTCAATGGTAGAATTCCAGCCTTCCAAGCTGGCAGCGTGGGTCCGATTCCCATCACCCGCTCCATATTCCCTTTAGGGCGAAGGCATTATGCACCTGTAGCTCAGTTGGATAGAGCATCGGCCTTCTAAGCCGAGGGTCAGGGGTTCGAATCCCTTCAGGCGCACCATAAATGGCGGGTGTAGCTCAGTTGGTTAGAGCGCAAGATTGTGGTCCTTGAGGTCGTGGGTTCGATTCCCATCACCCGCCCCATAAAACAAAAACCTATAGGGGTGTCGCCAAGCGGTAAGGCAACGGATTTTGATTCCGTCATTCGTAGGTTCAAATCCTGCCACCCCTGCCAACAAGTACCTTTAGCTCAGTTGGTAGAGCAACTGACTCTTAATCAGTGGGTCCAGGGTTCGAGTCCCTGAAGGTGCACCAATAAATGATTCATTAGCTCAGCCGGTAGAGCACGTGACTTTTAATCACGGTGTCCGGGGTTCGATTCCCCGATGGATCACCAGAAACCCTTAAATCCTTAGTGGATTTAAGGGTTTTTGCTATTCATTGTGGCACAATCAAACCCCGTAGGTTCGGACGCCTTTGACGGACTTCCCTTGATGGACTTAGTCCTGCGTAGCAAAGCGGAGCAGTCTCCCCGATGGATCACCAGAAATACCAAACAGTTTATGCTGTTTGGTATTTCTGTTTATTTGGCCAAGGGGAATCGAATTAAGGAGAAAATCACTAGTGATTTCCCGTAGGGTAAACAGTGGACACCCACTGTTTATCGGGTATGGGCGCACAGGCGCCGATTCCCCGATGGATCACCAAAATATCCTAATCCATTTATGGGTTAGGATTTTTTGTTTGTTTGAGCAAATGAAATCCACCCTTAAATTCAAAATGTTTATCATATATAGTGCATTGTTTAGCGTGATATGTTATAATAATCTTAACCGTGAATTTTAGGAGACTGTTAAATGAAGGATTTAGATTCATTATTAAAAACAAAAACTTGTTTGGAAAAACTTGCCAACGGAATTAACCCAACAAACAATCAACCAATTGACGACGACCATATATTAAACGACGTGCGCGTTTTAAGATGTCTTTTTAACGCCTTGGACGTTTTAAGCTGCGTTATTCAAAATGGTGGAACTATTGCAAATCGTAAAAGGCGCGAGTTTACAATTGAACAAGAAAAACTTGAAAATTTCCCCTATTCAGAACAATCTATTACAATGTCTGTTTTTTTACGCAAAATAAACGAATTAGTTGACCTAAACGAAGTTAAAAAACTTACTCGCAGAGGTATTATTGAAAAACTTTTAGAAATGAAGTTGTTAGAAGATGCCCAAGGCAGATACGGGCAAGTTAGACTTTGCCCAAGTCAATTAGGGATTGAAATGGGCATGACTATGGAAAAGCGCATGGGGTATAAAGGCTCGCATTACGGAATATATTATAGTAAAAAAGCACAAGAATTCTTAATTGACAACTTGCAAATGTTTTTATAAAAATTTAAAAAAAAACGGCTTAATTATTAAGCCGTTTTTTAATTGGGTTTTTATAGTTTTAACAATCTTTTTATGTTTCCACTAAATATCATCTGGCGTTCTTCTTCGGTTAACGGAATTTTGTTAAACCTTTCAAGTTCGCCAACCGCATCCCACATAGGAAAATCAGTTGCAAAGAAGAACTTTTCCGCGCCAAGCATATCTATAATTTCTTTCGCCTTAGTTGGCGTGATAAAAGGTAATGAAGAACACGTATCAAAATAAACGTTATTTAGCCCTTTATACAACTTTGAATCATCCCAACAACGATACCCACCAAAATGCGCGGCAATAAAAGTGGTATTCTTATATTTTTTTGCCATTTTTATAAGTTTTTCGGGTTTTGAATATTCATACCTATCGTCACCCATATGCAACAAAATAGGAAGTTTATCGCTTGCCGACTTATAAAATTTTTGTGCGCAATCGTCGTCGATATTAAACTTTTGAAAGTCTGGGTGCAACTTTATTCCCTTAAACCCGTTTTCAACCGCCCAATCAACTTCTTCTTGAATTTCTTGTTCGGTTAAATCTTGGTGCAAGGTTATAAACCCTATAAATTCAGGGTGAGTTTCCATTTCACGCTTAATAAACTGATTTATTGAACGGACTTGGTGAGCGGTGGTTGCAACCGAGTGTACGACGTATCTTGAAATTCCTGCCCTACTGCCGTCTTCAATAAGCCTATTAGCTGTACCGGCGGGCATTTCCATTTTAATATCGTAAAAAACACCGATTGTATCCGTTGCTTTTTGAGCAATTTTTTCAGGATATATGTGTGCGTGTGCGTCGATTATTTCCATTGTAGTTATCCTTATTTTTAAGTAATCGCCTATTAAAGTTTATTTCTTTGGATTTTTCCGCTTATAGTTTTGGGAAGTTCGTCACGGAAAACGACAACTCTTGGATATTTATAAGGTGCGGTGTGGTCTTTAACGTATTTTTGAATTTCTTTCTTTAATTCTTCAGTTCCTTCCGTACCCTTAGTCAAAACTATGCTTGCCTTTACAACTTGTCCGCGCACTTCGTCTGGAACGGCGGAAACACCACATTCTAACACGTATGGGAGTTCCATTATTACACTTTCAATTTCAAAAGGCCCGATACGGTAGCCACTTGACTTAATAACGTCGTCAACTCTACCAACGTACCAAAAATATCCATCTTCATCACGCCAAGCGGTGTCGCCAGTGTGATACAAGCCGTCGTGCCAAGCCTCATTAGTCTTTTCGCTATCACGATAATATTCTCTAAACAATCCACAAGGAACTTTTTTATCCGTATGAATAACGATTTCGCCAACTTCACCGGCAGGAACGCTATTTCCATCGCTATCGACAACGTCAACGTCAAATTGCGGGTTTGCTTTACCCATAGCACCGATTTTCGGCGTAGTGCCATAAAGGTTTGCTATAGCAAGCGTGGTTTCGGTTTGACCAAAACCTTCCATTATTTCTAAGCCCGTTGCTTCTTTGAACTTGTTGAAAACTTCTGGATTTAAAGCTTCACCAGCAGTCGTCATATGGTGGATAGACGACAAGTCAAACTTAGACAAGTCACCACGAATAAGCATTCTAAGCATTGTGGGTGGAGCGCAGAAAGTGGTGATATTATATTCTGCAAACATCGGAAGAATATCGTTTTCATCAAACTTATCAAAGTCGTAAACGAAAACGGCACCTTCGCAAAGCCATTGACCGTAAAGTTTTCCCCAAAGTGATTTACCCCAACCCGTATCAGAAATGGTTAAGTGTAAGCCGTCACGTTCACAGCAATGCCAATATTTAGCAGTCACGTAATGCCCTAAAGCGTAAGTGTGCTTATGCGCAGCCATTTTGGGATTACCAGTCGTTCCCGAAGTAAAGAACATAAGCGCAGCTTCGTCACCGCTAGAACTATCCTTTTGACGTTCGAATTTTCCTGAGAACAACGAATATTCTTTATCGAAGTCAAGCCAACCTTCTTTAGCCCCGCCAACCATTATTAGCTTTTCAACTTGCGGGCATTTTTTTGCAGCGCTTTCTGCATAAGTATAAGTGTCGCCGTCTGCCGTGCAAACTATTGCCTTAACCCCTGCAGAGTTATACCTATACTCAAAGTCGTGCTCTTTAAGTTGATTAGTTGCAGGAATAGCAACCGCGCCGAGTTTATGAAGCGCAACCATACAAAACCAGAATTGATAGTGACGCTTTAGCACGAGCATAACTTTATCGCCCCTTTTAATGCCAAGTGACGTGAAATAATTTGCAACTTGATTTGATGCGCGCTTTATGTCTTTAAAGGTAAATCTGCGCTCGTTTTTATACTTGTCAAGATGTAGCATAGCAAGTTTTTCAGGGTATTTTTCTGCAATTTGGTCAACTATATCAAAACCGAAGTTAAACGTTTCGGTGTTTTTGAAGTTAATTGATTGAAGTCTACCGTCAGCATCTTCAACGGTATCAACAAACTTTTCGCAAACGAGTTTTTCGCTTGTTTTAGCGTTCATAACGCTTTTTCTAACGACCGTTTCAGCAGAATTATCGCCCGACATTACAACGGCAACGAAAGTGCAATTTTTTCCGTCAACCGCTATCATACCGTGTGGCATAGAAGAGTTATAATAAATGCTATCCCCTTCTTCTAAAACTTCCACGTGCTCTCCAACTTGCACTTTGAGTTTACCGCTTAAAACAAGGTCGAATTCTTGTCCGCTATGCGTTGTCAAGTGTATAGGCTTATTTTGTTGGCTTTGTGAATATTCGTAAGTGACGTAATAAGGTTCGGCAAGTTTATCTTTAAATTTTGGTGCTAAGTTAGAAATATCTATTCCGTCTTCTTTTGCGGTTTCTTGCCCTTGCCCTTTTCTCGTCACCGTATAGGTTGAAAGTTTAGCCGAGCTACCTTCTAATAGTTCGGTCATTTCAACGCCGAAAGTTAGCGCACATTTATGAATAAACGAAAAAGGAATATCAACTTTTCCACTTTCATAAGAAAGGTAAGTTTTTTCGTCTACGTTAGTTTTTTCAGTCATTTCTTTTACGGAGAAACCAATAATTTCGCGCAACTCCTTAATTCTCGTTGCGACTTCCGATAACTGATTTAAAGTGTTGTTTGTGTTCATGGTAAAAACCTCCTTAAAAAATTTTATATAAATTTATTATTTTATAAAACAAAAACCCGTCTCAAGATTTCTCTTTGAGACGGGTATAATCAACTATACTCGCGGTACCACTCAAATTGTAGTTAAATTAACTACCACCTTCAGAGTCTATTAACTCCTATGCACTGACGTAGCAAACACGG